>NZ_QQWY01000002.1:0-243939 GCF_003950455.1 Sphingomonas sp. ABOLE | reverse complement strand
AAATTCCTCCCCGGAATGGGGAGGGGGACCGCGCTGCGCAGCAGCGTGGTGGAGGGGCCGCCGCGCTAGCGGCGGGTTGCCCGGTGGGTTCAGCCGAACCGCGCCTGCGGCGCGGCCCCTCCACCATTCGCTTCCGCGAATGGTCCCCCTCCCCGGCGCTTCGCCCCGGGGAGGATCACAAATTAGCCAACACCTCGCGCAGCCACGCCTCCGTCTCGTCGGCACGCGTCAGCGGCAGCATGTGCCCGCCCTCGATAAGCGTGACCTGGCCCTTCGCAATCTCTGTCGCCGTCCGCTCGCCGTGCAGCGCAGGATCGAGCAGCGCATCCTGCCGTCCATAGAGGATCGACACCGGCACCCGGATCTCGCCGTAGCGCGCAATCAGCGGCGGCATCGCATGCTGCGCCATGCGGATCTCGAAGCTGCCCATCTGATAGGCGGACGCGCGCGCCGACAGCGCCCCGCCACCCGCCGTGGCGAAGTCCGCCGGCACCGGATCGGGCGCGAAAACCGCCTCCGCCCCCTGCTTGCCGAATGCCACGGCCATCGGCACCGCAACCGTCCAGGCGAGCACCTCGCGGAGGCCCGGCGGCGCCATCAGCCCGCGAAACACCGGCGGCGGCTGGTCGACCATCTGGGTGAGCGGTGCGATCAGCGCCAGCGCACCGGGCACCTCGGGCCGCTCGGTGGCGAGCGCCAGCGCCACCGCGCCGCCCATTGAATGGCCGACGACCAGCGGCTTTTCGAGCCCCAGCTTCTCGATGAGCGCCGCGATGATCCGCCCCTGGCGCGCGAGATCGGGGCGCGGGCCGGTGAGCCGCGAATGGCCCCAGCCGGGGCGGTCGACCAGGATCACCCGGTGGTCCTTCGCCAGCCGGCCGGCGAGCGAATGGCTGAAGTTGCGCAGCTGCGCCATCACGCCGTGGATCATCACGATCGCCGGCCCCGCCGCGTCCTTTGGCCCCAGCTCGACGATGTGCAACCGCGCGCCGTCGACGTCGACAAAGCGACCGTCCGCCGGCACCATCGCCTCGGCCTTGCGGCTCGCCCAGGCGGACCAGCCGACCAGCCCGAGCACGCCCATGCCTGCCAATCCGAACGCTATCCGCATCTGCTCGTCTCCTCACCCGCGCCGACGCCTCGGACTCCGCGGCGTGCCCTTAGCGGATATAGCCGTGGCTGCGCAGAAAGTCGCGAAGGTCGGCCGGAAATGGCTTCTTGTTCCAGGTCGAGCGCGGGTCGTATTGCGCGAGCATCTGCTTCCACGCTGCGTCGAACTGCCCGATCCGAGCGGCATCGGCGACATAGCCCGCGCAAGCACCATTGCGCTCGTTCCCGGCCCATGCCGGCGCGGCGCAATAGGCGCGCGCCTCGGCCATCTTCATGGCGAACAGCGGCCGTAGCCCCGGCGCCTTCGACACATCCACCGTGCGGGTACCGACGATGTTCAACACCAGCGGCGGCGGCATGCTGCCGGCATAGCTGGAGAAGCGATAGAGAAACGCATCGTCGGTCAGCACGAAGTCGGCAATGCCGTCGCCTGACAGATCGATCGGGAATTCGTCCAGCGCGGCATCGAACATATGGCTCGTCTTGCCGTCGACACCGCGATGGCTGAGCCGCACGACGCGATAGGCCGCTGCGTCGGGCGCCGCGACGTCGATCACGCTGCAGCAATGCGCGCCCCCGGTGAAGCTCTCGAGCAGCACCGCCGGCGCGCGGACTTTCGAATCGATCCGGCCGATACCGAATCGCCAGCCGATCCCGGGTTCGCCGCGGAGCGTGACCGGTGCCATGCCGGTCCGCCGGACGGTGACGACCGGAACCCGCTGATCCGGCGACGCAGCTTCGCTCGCCGAGACGGTCAGCTGGAGATCGTCATTGCCATAGGTGACGCTACCCTGCTTGGGCTGCCACGCGAGCAGGCTGCGCCACGGCAGATTGCGCGGTTCGGGAGTGGTGGGTTGGGCAGAGGCGGAAGCAACGCAGCCAAGTACCGCCGCGATCGCGGCGAGGGTGAGTACGCGCATCGACAAGGCTCCGATTCGAGGAACCGCACGAAACTATCGCACCCGCCCTCCTCCGTCCATCGCTGTTAAACAACGCTTCGTCGCAGATTTATTCTGCGACCGGCGCCTCGCCTTCCTCGCGCTCCTGCGCCTGCCGCGCCCACATTTCGGCATAGATCCCGCCTTCGCGCAGCAGTTCGGCATGGGTGCCCTGCTCGACCACGCGGCCGGCCTCCAGCACGATGATCCGGTCGGCATGTACCACCGTCGACAGGCGGTGGGCGATGACGATCGTGGTGCGGCCCTGCTCGATCGATTCGAGCGTCGCCTGGATGTCCGCCTCGGTGCGGCTGTCGAGCGCGCTGGTGGCTTCGTCGAGGATCAGGATCGGCGGGTTCTTCACCAGCGTGCGGGCGATCGCCACGCGCTGCTTCTCGCCGCCGGAAAGCTTGAGCCCGCGTTCGCCCACCCGCGTGTCGAGCCCATCGGGCAGCGCCTGGATGAAGCCCGCGATCGAGGCGCCGCGCACCGCCTCGGCGATCTGCTCGGGGGTCGCGCCCTCGCGGCCATAGGCGATGTTGTAGCCGATCGTCTCGTTGAACAGCACCGTGTCCTGCGGCACGATTCCGATCGCGGCACGCAGGCTGGTCTGGGTGACCTCGCGGATGTCCTGCCCGTCGATGGTGATGCGGCCGCCGGTGACGTCGTAGAAGCGGTACATCAGCCGCGCGAGCGTCGACTTGCCCGCGCCCGAGGGGCCGACCACCGCGACGGTGGCGCCTGCCGGAATGTCGAGGTCGATCCCCTTCAGGATCTGACGATCGGCGTCATAGCCGAACTGCACGCCCTCGAACCGCACATGGCCCTGCTGCACGGCCAGCGGCTGGGCATCGGCGGCGTCCTTCACCTCGGCGCCGGTATCGAGCAGGTCGAACATCGCGCCCATGTCGATCACGCCCTGGCGGATCGTGCGATAGACCCAGCCGAGCATGTCGAGCGGACGGAACAGCTGGCTGAGCAGCGTCGACACCAGCACCACGTCGCCCGGCGTGAAGCGGCCGGTGGACCAGCCGAACACCACCAGCGCCATGCCGGCCGCGAGCATCAGGTTGGTGATCACCGCCTGGCCGATATTGAGCCAGGCGAGCGAATTCTCGCTGGTGACGGCGGCGTTCATGTACGCGGTCATCGCCTTATCGTATCGCGCGCTCTCGCGGGCTTCGGCGTTGAAGTACTTCACCGTCTCGAAGTTGAGCAGCGAATCGACCGCATGCGCGACCGCGCCCGTGTCGAGGTCGTTCATCTGCTCGCGCAGCTTGGAGCGCCAGTCGGTCACCCAGCGGGTGAAGGCGATATAGACCACCACCATCGCCAGCGTGCCCGCGACCAGCCACCAGCCGAAGCGCGTGCCGAAAATGCCCAGCACCATGCCGAGCTCGAGGATCGTCGGCGCGATGTTGAACAGCAGGAAGTAGAGCATCGTGTCGATGCTCTTGGTGCCGCGCTCGACCACCTTGGTCACCGCGCCGGTGCGGCGGTTGAGGTGAAAGCGCAGGCTCAGCTGGTGGAGGTGGCGGAACACGTCGGAGGCAAGCCGGCGGGTCGCATCCTGCCCCACCCGCTCGAACACCGCGTTGCGGAGGTTGTCGAACAGCACCGTGCCCAGCCGCGCGGCAGCATAGCCGGTGACGAGCGCGACGATCAGCCACACCGCGTCGCGCGGGCCCGAGGCCATCCGGTCGATCGCGCCCTGCAGCGCGAAGGGGGCGCCGTAAACCTGCACCAGCTTCGAGCAGAGCACGAGCAGCAGCGCGAGCACGATCCGCACCCGCAGCCCCGGCGCATGGCGCGGCCATAGGTACGGCAGGAAGCGCTTCATCGTGCCGAACATGGGCCGGTCGAGCTTGGAGGACGAGGTTTCGGGAGGCAT
The DNA here is from genome assembly GCF_003950455.1 of Sphingomonas sp. ABOLE. Taxonomy (NCBI): domain Bacteria; kingdom Pseudomonadati; phylum Pseudomonadota; class Alphaproteobacteria; order Sphingomonadales; family Sphingomonadaceae; genus Sphingomonas; species Sphingomonas sp. ABOLE. Next base: position 240,000 of record NZ_QQWY01000002.1, on the reverse strand, counting down.
CCGCCCTAATCTGGGACGCAAGGCCACGCGACGCAACCACGGGAACAGCCCGGAGGTCCGTCCGTTGATTGCGGCAGGAGGTCATCTGCCATGGACCAACTGCTCTACGTGCTGGCGATCATGGGCTGCACCGACGATGCGCAGGCCTGCCGCCAGGTCCGACTGGAACCCGCGCGCTATACGTCGCAGGTCGCCTGCCAGGAAGCCATGGAGGCAGCGCTTCGTCGCGCCACCGATGTCGACTATCCCGTCGTGCAGGCTGCCTGCCAGCGGCAGAGCGAGCAGATGGTCGCGCGGGAGCAGCGGCGGCCGGTGACGGGGGGCTGACGCCCCAACCCGGAACCGTCATCCCGGCGAAAGCCGGGATCCATTCGCCACTACGCCGCAGCAAGAATGGTTGCGGAGACCCCAATGGATTCCGGCTTTCGCCGGAATGACAGCCCACCGGGACTATTCGTGCGAGCGCCCGAAGTCCGGCCGCGCGTCGTCCTGCCCCTGGTCGATGATCGAGCGACGGATCGCGCGGGTGCGGCTGAACAGTTCGAACAGCTCGTCACCCTTGCCCCAGCGGATCGCGCGCTGGAGCGCGGTCAGGTCCTCGGTGAAGCGCTGGAGCATGTCGAGCACCGCCTCGCGGTTGCTGAGGAACACGTCGCGCCACATTGTCGGATCGGACGCGGCGATGCGGGTGAAGTCGCGGAAACCGCCTGCCGAATATTTGATCACCTCGGACTGGGTGACTTCCTCGAGGTCCGAGGCGGTGCCGACGATCGTATAGGCGATCAGGTGCGGCAGATGGCTGGTCACCGCGAGCACCCGGTCGTGGTGCCCGGGCTCCATCGTCTCGACCATCGCACCGAGCCGCCGCCAGAACTCGCTCACCCGCTCCACCGCGAGCGGATCGCTGCCCTCGGGGGGCGTGACGATGCACCAGCGATGGTGGAACAGCGAGGCGAAGCCGGCGGTCGGGCCGCTATTCTCGGTGCCGGCTACCGGATGCGCCGGGATGAAGGTCGCGTTCGGCAATGCTTCCCGCACCGCCTCGATCACGCTCAGCTTGGACGAGCCGACATCGCTGACGATCGCCTCGGCGGGCAGGTCGGCGGCGAATTCCGCCGCGGCCGCGCCCATCGCACCCACCGGCACGCAGAGGATCACCAGGTCCGCATCGATCACCGAGGTGCCGGCGCTGTCCGCCACGTCGTCGCACAGCTCGATCGCCACTGCAGTCTCGCGCACGGACGGATCGGCGTCATAGCCGGTCACGCGCACGCTCGGCATGTGCTGGCGGATGCCGCGGGCGATCGACGAGCCGATCAGCCCGAGGCCGAGGATGGTGACGCGCGCGAAGGGCAGCATCAGGCGCCGAGCAAGCGGCGCAGCGAGGCGGCCACGCCCTTGATCTCTTCCTCGGTGCCGATGGTGATGCGCAGCCCGTGCGGCAGGCCCTGGCCGGGCAGCCAGCGGACGATATAGCCGTCTTCCATCAGGTGCTTGTACGCCGCCTCGGCGTTCACCGCGCCTTCGAACAGGACGAGCTGGAAGTTGGCCTTGGAGGGCACCGCGCGGACGCCCTTGTTGCCCATGCTCGCGATCTCGTCGGCGAACCATGCGCGCCACTTGGCATTGTGCGCACGGCTGTGCTCGACGAAATCCTTGTCGCCCAGCGCGGCGATCGCCGCCCGGCCGGCACCGATGCTGAACGCGAAGGGCGCGCGGATGCGGTGCATCGCGGCGATGATGTCGGGGTGCGCATAGCCCCAGCCGACCCGCTCGGAAGCCAGGCCGAAGATCTTGGAGAAGGTGCGCGTCACCAGCACGTTGGGCTGGGTGCGGGCGAGCTCGAGGCCGCCGTCATCGTCCTCGGGGTCGAGATATTCGGTGTACGCCTGGTCAAGCACCAACAGCACGGTCTTGGGGAGCGCGGCGTGCAGGCGGGCGATCTCCTCGCGCGCCGTGTAGGTGCCGGTCGGATTGTTCGGGTTGGCGAGGAAGACGATCCGGGTCTTGTCGGTCACGCAGGCGAGGATCGCGTCGACATCGGTCGCATAGTCGCGATCGGGCGCCACCACCGGCGTCGCGCCGACCCGCCTAGCGGCGATGTCGTACACCGCGAAGCCGTAGCGGACATAGATGATCTCGTCGCCCACCCCGGCAAAGGCCCCGGCGGCGAGGTGCAGCACTTCGTCCGAACCCGTGCCGTAGACGATCCGCTCGGGCTCCACCCCGTAATGCGAACCCAGCGCCTCGCGCAGCGCGACGGCGCCGGCATCGGGATAGCGCTCCAGCTCGGTCGCGGCGGCGGCATAGGCATCGCGCGCGGCCTGGGGCGTGCCGAACGGATTCTCGTTCGACGAAAGCTTGGCGGCGGGCTTGCCCGAATCGGTGGTGGCGCGGCCCGGGACATAGGGGGCGATGGCCATCACCCAGGGCTTGGGGACGGGTGCGTTCATGGGGCCGGGGATTGGAGGAACGGGGGCGGATTGGCAAGCGGTACGGCAATTCCTCCCCGTGCCGGGGAGGAATGGGAAGCTTGAACACCGGCCCTCCCCGGCTTAACCGCCTGCGGCATGTCCGATGATCCGCGTTTCGGCCTTCGCCGCTCGGTAACGCTGCCGGGGCCGCTGCGCCTCGACGGCGGCGTGCTGTTCTCGCCGGTCGACATTGCCTACGAGACCTATGGCACGCTGAACGCGCAGGCGAGCAACGCCATCCTCGTCTGCCACGCGCTGACCGGCGACCAGCATCTTGCCTCCGAACACCCGGTGACCGGCAAGCCCGGCTGGTGGGCGCGCATGGTCGGCCCCGGCAAGCCGATCGATACCAACCGCTGGTTCGTGATCTGCTCGAACGTGCTGGGCAGCTGCCTCGGCTCCTCGGGCCCCGCGACGATCAACCCGGCGACCGGCCAGCCCTGGGCGATGCAGTTCCCGGTCATCACCATCCGCGACATGGTGCGTGCGCAAGCCATGCTGCTCGACCATCTCGGCATCGACCGGCTGTTCGCGGTGGTCGGCGGATCGATGGGCGGCATGCAGGCGCTGAGCTGGGCGGCGACCTTCCCCGAGCGCGTCCACGCCGCGGTGGTGATCGCGTCCGCGGCCCGTCACTCCGCGCAGAACATCGCCTTCCACGAAGTCGGCCGCCAGGCGATCATGGCCGACCCCAAATGGCGCGGCGGCGCCTATTACGCGGCACAGGATCCGCCCGCCGCCGGGCTCGCCGTGGCGCGGATGGCGGCGCACATCACCTATTTGTCCGAGGCGGGCCTCACCGCCAAGTTCGGCCGCAAGCTGCAGGGACGCCCTGATAATCCAAACGGGGCCAAGACCTTCGGCTTCGACGCCGATTTCCAGGTAGAGAGCTATCTGCGCCACCAGGGCTTGGCGTTCGTCGACCGGTTCGACGCCAATTCCTATCTCTACATCACGCGTGCGCTGGATTATTTCGATCTGGCCGAAGAACATGGCGGGCTGCTCGCCAACGCCTTCCGGGGATCCCAGGCGCGATTCTGCGTGGTGAGCTTCGATACCGACTGGCTCTACCCCACCGCGGAATCGCGCAGCATCGCCCATGCGCTCAACGCCGCCGGCGCGCCGGCCAGCTTCGTCGAACTGAGCTCGCCCTTCGGCCACGACGCCTTCCTGCTGGAGAGCCCGGAGCTGGACCGCGTGATCGGCGGCTTCCTCACGGCGGGAGGCGCGTGATGGCGTATCGCATCGCGATCGGGTCCGAAGCCCAGCAGCTGGATGTGGTGCATGGCTATCTGACCACCAGCTACTGGTCGCCGGGCATTCCGCGGGCGATCGTCGCCCGCGCGATCGCCAACTCGATCTGCGTCGGCGCCTTTGCCGTCACCGGCGAACAGATCGGCTTCGCCCGGGTGGTCAGCGACCGCGCGACCTTCGCCTATCTGGCCGATGTGTTCGTGCTGGAGCCGCATCGCGGCGCCGGGCTGGCGCGACGGATGATCGAGGCGCTCCATGCCCATCCCGAGTTGCAGGGCCTGCGCCGCTGGGCGCTGTTCACCCGCGACATGCAGCCGGTCTATGCCAGGCTCGGCTGGACACCCTACCCGCACCCGCCCGAGCGGCTGATGGTACGCGAAGACCCGGAGATCTATTCGCGATGACTCTGCGCCCCGACCTCGCGATCATCGCCAGCCACGTGAACCGCGGCGCGCGCATCCTCGATGTCGGTTGCGGCGACGGCGCGCTGATGGCGGCGCTCCGCGACGATCGCGGCTGCGACGCGCGGGGGCTGGAGCTGGAGCCGACCAACGTCGCCGCGGCGGTGGGGCGCGGCCTGTCGGTGATCCAGGGCGACGCGGACAGCGACCTTGCCGACTATCCCGACGACAGCTTCGACTATGCCATCCTAAGCCAGACGCTGCAGACCACGCGGCGGCCGGACTGGGTGCTGGAACAGCTGCTGCGGATCGGCCGCCACGCCTTCGTCTCCTTCCCCAACTTCGCCCATTGGCGGGTGCGCGCCTCGCTGCTGTTCGGGGGGCGGATGCCGGTCACGCGGCTGCTGCCGATCGCCTGGTATGCGACGCCGAACATCCACCATGTCACCGTCGATGACTTTCGCGCGCTGGTGAAGGAACGCGGCATCGCCATCGAAGGCGCCTGGTTCCTCTCGGGCGACCAGCAGACCGGATCGGGCATGGCCAACCTATTGGCGGAACACGCCGTCTTCCTGTTGAGACACGACCGATGACCGACGTCACCCTGCGCGCCACCCACGCGGCCTATCGCGACGATATCGGCGATCTCGTCACCCGCCGACCGGTGCCGGGACCGGGGCTGGAGCAGATCGGCGCCTTCCTGTTCCTCAACCATCACGGGCCGCAGACCTACCCGCAGAATAATCGCGGCCTGCCCTTCGGCCCGCATCCGCATCGCGGCTTCGAGACGGTGACCTTCATCCTGGAGGGCTCGCTGGCGCACACCGATTCGGCCGGGCATGAGAGCATCATCCGCGCCGGCGGCGTCCAGTGGATGACCGCCGGGCGCGGGATCGTCCATGCCGAGGTCTCGCCGGCCGAGTTCAAGCGCGACGGCGGGCCGATGGAGATCCTCCAGCTCTGGGTGAACCTGCCCAGCCGGCTCAAGATGACCGCGCCGCGCTATGTCGGGCTGCAGGCGGAAGCGTTTCCGGGCGTCCCAGCGGGGGGCGGCGCGACGGTGCACCTCGTCTCGGGCGAATTCGATGGCCGCACCGGTCCCATCGAGTCGCTGACCGGCGTATTCTTGTGCTGGACCGAGCTGGCGGCGGGCGCGACGCTGACCTTTGATGGCCTCGCGGGCCGGGACCTGTTCCTCTACGCGGTGCGCGGTAGCGTCCGCGTGGGCGAGCGCGCGCTGCCGAACTGGCACCTCGCCAGCCTCTCGGCGGGCGACACGCTGACGCTCACCGCCGACGCGCCTGCGCTGGTCCTGTTCGGCCACGCTGCGCCGATCCCCGAGCCGGTGGTCGCGCATGGCCCGTTCGTGATGAACAGCGTGCAGGAAATCCACCAGGCCTATGCCGATTACCAGCGTGGGCTTTTCGGCGTGGCGGAGATCGTGGCGGGCTGAGGCACCGCTTTCCCAATGCTTGTCATTCCGGCGAAAGCCGGAATCCATTGGGGTCACCGCTGAAGCAAGCGCCGTGACGGAAAGGTGTCTGGATCCCGGCTTCCGCCGGGATGACGGCAAAGGAAGGGGCCGCCCTCCGCCCGCGGCGGAGCGCAGCCCCCTCGCCTCAATGCGCCGCTTGCTCGCCGCGGACGATGCCGCTCTTGGCCAACTGGTCGTCGATCTGCGCCATCAGGCGATCGAGACCCGCCTGGTCCTTCGCCTCGGCGCGCGCCACCAGCACGTCCTGGGTGTTCGACGCACGCAGCAGCCACCAGCCGTCATCGGTGTTCACCCGCGCACCGTCGGTGCGGTCGACCTGGGCGCCGTCCGCCTCGAGCCGATCGAGCACTTCCTCGACGACCGGGAACTTGCGGCTCTCGTCGACCTGGAAGCGCATCTCCGGCGTGTTGACCATCGCCGGCATCTCGTCCTTGATCTGGGTGAGCGACTTGCCGATCACGTGCACCGCCTGGATCAGGCGGATCGCCGCGTACTGGGCGTCGTCGAAGCCGTAATAATCCTGCGCGAAGAAGATGTGGCCGCTCATCTCGCCCGCGAGCGGGGCGCCGGTTTCCTTCATCTTGGTCTTGATCAGGCTGTGGCCGGTCTTCCACATCACCGGCTTGCCGCCGAGCTCCGCGATCCGGTCATAGAGCGCCTGGCTGGCCTTCACGTCCGCGATGATCGTCGCGCCCGGATCGATGCGCAGCACCGGCTCGGCGAGGATGGCGAGCAGCTGGTCGCCCCACACCACCCGGCCCTGGCCGTCGATCGCGCCCAGACGGTCGCCGTCGCCGTCGAAAGCCAGACCGAAATCGAGGTTCTTCTCGGCGACGAGCTTCTTCAGATCCGCGAGATTCTTCTCTTCGGTAGGATCGGGATGATGGTTGGGGAAATTACCGTCCACATCGGTGAACAGCGTATGGTGCTCACCCGGCAGCAGCTTGACGAGCTTCTCGATCACCGGGCCGGCGGCGCCGTTGCCCGCGTCCCAGCCGATCTTGAACGAACCGCCGGCATAGCCCGCGACGAGACGGCTGACATACAGGTCCTCGATGTCAGCATCGGTCACCGTCTCGGTGCCGTCGCCCTCGTCCCAATCGCCTTCCGCCGCCATCTTGCCCAGCGTCTGGATGTCCTGGCCGAAGAACGAGCGGTGCTGGAACACCATCTTGAAGCCGTTATAGTTGCCGGGATTGTGGCTGCCGGTAATCTGGATGCCGCCATCCACCTCCAGCGTTGCCTCGGCATAATATAGCATCGGCGTCGGGCCCATGCCGGTGCGTACCACGTCGCAGCCCGAGGCGGTCAGGCCCTCGATCAGCGCCGCCTCGAGCATCGGCGAGGAGATGCGGCCGTCGCGGCCCACCGCCACCCGGCGGCCGCCGGCGCGGCGCAGCAGCGTCGCGAAGCCGCGGCCGATCGCCCGCGCGTCGTCCGGACCCAGCGTCTTTCCCACGATTCCGCGGATGTCGTATTCGCGCAACGACGTCGGATCGAAACGGTGCGTCATGTAAGCCCTCCCGAAGGTAAAGATGCGCGCCTCTTCCGCGAGTCGAAACGAAGTTTCAAGCCGCCCGAGACACGAATAGGTTAATATTTTGCACTGCAACATCGTCGCAGGCAAATGTTACGTGACGAGGACGGACCTCAGCCCCGCAGCAACGTGTCGCGGGCCAGATTGATCCGGCGTGTCAGCTCGGCCGAGCCGCCCTTGTCGGGGTGCAGCGCCGAGACGAGCCGGCGGTGCGCCGCCCGGATTTCGGCGGGCCCTGCCGCCGCATCGACGCCGAGAATCGCCCGCGCCTCGCTCTCGCCGAGGCGGGGCGGCGGTGCCGCAGGCGCCTTCTTCTTCGGCTGCAGCCAGCGCCACAGGATGTAGAGCAACGCCGCAGCGATCAGCAACTTCGCCATCAGGCGAACAGCGGCGCGTTGACGTCGGGAAGCGCCAGGCCCGCCATCATCTCGCGCAGCTCCTGCCGCGCCGCGACATGGCTGAGCCCCATCTCGCCGAACTCGCGCGAGTCGAGCATGGTCAGCCCCTGGGGGAACAACTCGCGATAGATCACGCGCTCGGACAGGCCCGAGATCACCCGAAAGCCGACGCGCTTGGAAAGCTGGTCGATCGCTTCGGACACGCGCTTCATGTTGCGGGCTTCGATGTGCTGCATGCGGTTGCGCAGTACCACCCAGTCGATCGTCTCGCCGTCCGCCTTGGCGCGGCGCTTGCGCGATTCCCAGATCATCTCCGAATAGAAGCTCGGCCGCGTCACCCGGAAGCTGTCCGGATCGACCTGGCCGATCAGGTCGAAATCGACGAAGCTGTCGTTCATCGGGGTGACCAGCGTGTCGGCATTGGTGACCGAAATGCGGGCGAACTTGTCGTCGCGGCCCGGGGTGTCGATCACCAGGAAGTCGGCGCCCTCGCCGAGCCGGTCCAGCGTATCGGTGAAGAAGTCCATGCTCTCGCCGTCATGCGTCTCGTAGACCGGCATCGGCAGCTCGCGGCCCATCCGGCGCATCGTCGCGCGGCGATTGTCGAGATAGCGGCCCATGGTCCGCTGGCGGTGATCCAAATCGAAACAGGCGACGCGCGCGCCCTTCGCCGCCAGCGCGATCGCCGCGTGCACCGCGGTGGTCGACTTGCCCGTGCCGCCCTTTTCATTGGCAAAAACCAGCACATGCAGTCGTTTAGCGGGCTGATTCAATGCAGCTATTCCTTCACTTGATCGGGCGGCCTCCCCCCCATAGAAGGCCCCGCTTCCGTTCATATCGAAAGTGCCCAAGCGTGCAAACCGTTCGCCAGATCGACGATCTTCGCCAGGCGCTGGACGCCTTCCGCAGCGAAGGCGCCCGGCTGGCCTTCGTGCCCACCATGGGCGCGCTGCATGACGGGCATATGGCGCTCGTCGAAGCGGCAAAACGCGCCGGCAATCGCGTGATCGTGTCGATCTTCGTCAATCCGATCCAGTTCGGGCCGAACGAGGACTTGGCGAAATATCCGCGCCGCGAACAGGCCGATTCGCGGCTGCTCGCCAACGCCGGCGTCGACCTGCTGTGGATGCCGACACCCGAGATCATGTACCCGGAGGGCTTCGCCACCAGCGTGCGCGTCTCGGGCGTGAGCGAGCCGCTCGACGGCGCGCACCGCCCCGGCCATTTCGACGGTGTCGCCACCGTCGTCAGCAAGCTGTTCCACCAGGTCCAGCCGCATGTCGCGCTGTTCGGCGAAAAGGACTGGCAGCAGCTCCAGGTGATCCGCCGCATGGTCGCCGACCTCGACATGCCCATCGAGATCCAGGGCGTGCCGACCCAGCGCGAGGATGACGGCCTCGCCCTCTCCTCGCGCAACGCCTATCTGATGCCCGAGGATCGCGCCCGTGCGGTGGCGCTGCCGCGCGCGCTCGGCGCCGCTGCCAAGACGATCGGCGAGGGCGGCGACCGCGCGGCGGCGCTCGCCCAGGCGCAGGACTCGCTGACCGCCGCCGGGTTCGAGGTCGATTATGTCGCGCTGGTCGATGCCGAGTCGCTCGCCGCGCCGATCGACGGCCGGCCAATGCGGCTGCTCGCCGCGGCGCGGATCGGCGGGACCCGGCTGATCGACAATATCCCCGTACTATGAACTATTACGGTTAAGCGGCTTAACCTTTTATTGTCCTTACCCCCCCAGATTCGGAGTCAACAAGGGCACCGAATCTGGGGCGGTACGACAATGGCGAATAGTGAGAAGAGTGCGCGATTTCTGATCGAGAGCCGGCTGCGCGATGCCGCGCGCGGTAGTGCCGATGCCTGTTTCGATCTTGGCGTGGTCTATTCGAGCGGCGCCGAGGGCGTGACGATCGACTTGGTCGAGGCGCACAAATGGTTCAACATCGCCGCGATGACCGGCAGCGTCGAGGCCCAGGCCTGCCGCGCCGACATCGCCGAGGACATGACCGCCCGCGAGATCATCGACGCGCAAAAGGCTGCGCGTGCCTGGCTGCGGGGCCTGGAAAGCCGCGCCGCCTGAGCCAGTTCACGGCGCCTTCTGGCCCCAATTGACCGACACACGGGTGCGGCCGCGATGGCCCTCCACCACCACGCGCAGGCTGCGTTCGCCTTCCTCGCCGGCTTCGTAGCTGAAGCCTGTCTCGCGGCGATATTTCAGGCCCGAGGCATTGGCCTGGGCGCGCGACCAGCCGAGCACTTCCTTCTCCGGCGCATCGGTCTCGTAGACCAGATTGCCGCTGACATGCCGCCCGGGCAGCCCATCGGGCGCGGCGGTGCAGCTGAGAATCGTCGCATTGGCATAGACCGGCACGAAATCGGGCTTGTTGCTGCAATCGATCGCCGCCGTGACGTTCGCCGGCACGCCCGCTGCTGCTGCCGATGCGACATTCTGCGCCACCGGGTCGTCGGTGGTCTGCTCGCCGCCTCTGCCGCAACCCGCGAGCAGCACGAAGCCCCCGAGCAGCATGGCGCGCGCGATGGTGTGACGACGTTGCATCCTGACCCCTTTTTCGCCCGGTCGACCGTAGCGCCGGCGCTAGCTGCTAGGAACGGTCCGGCCAACGCTTTGCTCCCCCTTGGTACGACGGATCGGCGCTGCTAGCCATGGGGCCGGGCCGCCAGGGCCCATGGGGGATTGCCACGCGAATGGTTCGATTGTCGTCCGCCGGGCTGGCGCTGGCCGGTGCCGTGCTGGCCTTGCTCTTCTGCGGCGGCCTGCTGGCCTATGGTGCCGGCCGCGGCATCGATCTGACCGACGAGATTTTCTACCTCGTCTGGGCGCGCGACCCCGAGGCCTATGCGCTGCTCTACCAGCCCTTTGGCTATCTGCTCCACCCGCTCTACGCGCTGCTCGGCGGCGACATCGCGCACTACCGGCTGGCAGGATTCGCGATCACCGCGGCGGCGGGGGTGCTGCTCGGACGCCAGCTCGCGCCGGAACCGGCACGGCGCCTTGCCTTCGCCGTGTTCGGCGCGGCGGCGGCGCTGGTCATCTATTTCCCCTGGATCGTCACCCCGAGCTACAATTCCGCCGCCAATGTCGGCGCGATGCTGGTGCTGGCCGGGGTGGCGACGCTGCTGCGAACGGAAGGCGCTCCCGCGCGCCTAACCGCTGCCCTGGCGATTGCCTGCGGCCTGTGCGCCGCCGCCTTCGCCAAGCCCCCGCTGTTCGCATTGGGCAGCGTGCTGGTCGTCGCCCTGGCCACATGGTCGTTCCGGGGGAATCGAGGGCGGAGCATCGCGCTGCTCGGCGCGATGGCGCTGACCATGCTGCTGATCGCGCTGTTCCTGCCGCTGTCCCGCGTGCCCGGCCTGCTCGCGCGGATCGCGGCGAGCCAGCACATCCTCGCGCTGCCCAACACCCCGCTCCGCCTGCCGATCAAGGTGCTGGGCGACGGGGCCGCGGTGCCGCCGCTCCTCACGGCGGCGGCGCTTGCTGCAATCGGCGCACTGGCGTTGCGACGCACCCGCTGGGGCGGCTGGCTCGGCCATGGCGCCATCGCGTTTGGCCTGATCTACCTGGCGTCGACGGTGCCGGACACGCTCGACGGCGGCATCCCCGAATTCCCGGGGCTCGCGCTGCTGCTGATCGCGATGGCCTATGCCGCGCTCGTCGCCCGCCGCGACGGGCTGCTGCTGGCGCTGCTCCTGGTCGCGCCCTTTGCCGTCGCGCTGGGCACCTTCAACAACCAATGGGCGCAGCTCGATTTCAGCATGGTCTTCCCGCTGCTCGCGCTGTTCCGCCTCGCGGCCGACGACCCCCTCCCCTGGCGTCGGACCGCCGCGACCCTGGTGGCGATCGCCGCGCCGCCGCTGCTGCTGCTCGCAGCCGCAATGGCGCCCTACAGCCTGCCCGACTCGATCTTCGCGCAGGCCATTGCGGTGCGCCACCCGCTCACCGGCAGCGCCTTGCTGGTCGACGAGGAGACCGCCGACTTCCTCAACGGCGCCCGGGGCAAGGCCACCGGCGCGCTGCTGGTCGACCTGTCCGGCACCGGCCCCGGCGTTGCCGCAGCCCTCGGAGCGAAGGCGCCCGTGCTGCTCTGGCTCAACCCGGCGACGGCGACCTGGCCCGACGTGGTATGGTCGCGCCTCACCGAGCAGGCGCGGAGACGCGCCTGGTTCATCGCCCCGGTACTGCCGCTGTTCGCCCCCTCCGCCCCCGCGCGCTGGTTTACGGCGCATCGCGCCAGCTATTGCCGCACACCGCTGCCGCGCATGACCTTCTGGTGGGAAGCGCGGTCGCTTGCGCTCTGGCGGCCCTGCCCGGCCTCCCGCGCCCATCCCCAAGGCTGAGCGCGCGGCCGTGCGGTGACGGCTCAGCGGCGGATCGACAGCAGCTTGTACTTGGTCTGCCCCACCGTTCCGTCGGCGGGATAGCTGGTGATGCCCACCCGGTTGCCCTGGTTGCCGCCGAGCACCCGGATGCGGTCCTTGCCGTCATGGCCGACGAAGAAGCCGACATGGCCGCCATCGACCGATGGCGACTTGCGGCTCCACACCACGATGTCGCCGGGCTGGGGGCTGCTGGTGACGTCGTGTCCCCAGCCGCTGTCGTGCCAGCTGCGTGCCCATTTGCTGTCGGTGCCCTTCATCCCGGCCTTCTCGACGCAGTAATTGACGAAGGAGGAGCACCATGCCGTCTCGTCGGACGCCTCGCCGCCCTTGGTCGAACCGTGGTAGAGGACGATCCGCGGATTGTCCTGCCGACCCGGGGTTTCCTTGACGCCCAGCGCAAGCTCGGCCTGCGCGACCGCATAGGGTGTCGTCGGCGCGGCCGACGGAGTCGGCAGCGGCAGGCCGCCGGACAGCGGCTTCAGGAACTGCCGAGCCATATAGCCATCGGCCACGCCATCGCCGTTGACGTCGACCTGCACCCAGCCCGCTTCCGTGCCGAGCCCGTGCACCAGGGCGCCGAGCGGCAGGCTCCGCAGGACGTCGAACTGCTCGCCCGCGCCGCCGCGGACACGCAGGCCGCTCCGCGCCGCGACCTCGAACACCGCGATGGAGTCGGCCGGCCGCCGGCCTGGCGCGGCGGACGCCGCCCCGAACTGCCCGAAATCGGCAAAGGCCGGATTGGCGAGATTGCCGTCATAGTCGAAATTGCCGAAGGGCGCCCGCAGGTCCTGGAATTTCTGGAACAGCGTCCATTGCTGCGAGGCCAGGAATGCCCTGGACCCCGTCCACCCCATCGAAGCGGGCAGCCAGAACAGGCTTGCCAGACCGCTGGCCTTGAGGTGCGCACAAACGGCCCCGGACCCATAGACGCCAACGCGGAGATCGCCGTTCAGCGCCGCGTGGATTTCCTGGAAATACTGCTCGATCCGGACCAGCTCTGCAGGCCTGGCGAAGTCATGGTCGACCGCGAAATAGATCGCCGAGCCCTTGGGCTGGCCGATGGTTCCGGCGAGTTCCAGCGCACGCTTCGCATCCCGCGATCCCTTGCCGGTGCCGAAATCTTCGATCGCGCCGCCGGCACCGCCGCGCTGCTGGAAGACGACCGCCACGTCGAGCCCGGCGGCAACCAGCTTCCCATATTCCGCCGCCGTCAGGCACTTGGACAGGAAAGTGCTGGAATTCTTGATATTGTAGTAACGGATGACGGTGCGCACGCCCTCCTGAAACAAGCGCGCAGCATAGTCGCCGACATTATACGGCGAGTCGATGATCTCTTGCATGGTTGATCCCCCTGCCCGCGCCCCTTTCGCAAGCAGGGCACAGCATGCCATCTATCGTGAATGGAAAAAAGGGCCCGCAGCTGTACACCGCGAACCCTTCCAATCTTGTGTTCGGATCGCTGGCCGTCGATCAGAACGGCACGTCGTCGTCGAGATCGTCCGGGAAGCCCCCGCCGAAACCGCCGCCACTGTTGTTGGCACCGCCGCTGCGCTGGCCGCCGCCGTTGAAGTTGCCGCCGCCGCGACCGGCCGGTGCGCCGCCGCCGAAGCCGCCGCCAGCGCCACCGCCGAACGAGTCGTCCGCACCCCAATCGTCGCCGCCGCTGCTGCCACTGCCACTGCCACTGCTACGGCCGCCACCCTGGCCGCCGCCGGGACCGTCGAGCAGCACCATCTGCGCATTGAAGCCCTGCAGCACGATCTCGGTCGAATAGCGGTCGGCGCCGCTCTGGTCCTGCCATTTGCGGGTCTGCAGCTGGCCTTCGAGATAGACCTTGCTGCCCTTGCGCAGATAGCGCTCGGCGACGTTGGCGAGACCTTCGGAGAAGATCTTCACCGTGTGCCACTCGGTCTTTTCCTTGCGCTCGCCGCTGTTGCGATCCTTCCAGCTTTCCGAGGTGGCGATGCGCAGCTCGACCACCTTGCCGCCGTTCTGGAATGCCCGGCTCTCGGGGTCGCGCCCCAGATTGCCGACGAGGATCACCTTGTTGACGCTGCCCGCCATGCCGCAAAAACTCCGATATACGATGGTGCGCCCGCGCGAAGGGGCGCTAGAAAGACTCAGCTATGGCCGACATCCTTAACCTGAACAAAGCGAGAAAAGCGAGAGCGAAAGCGACCGCCCAGTCGCAAGCCGAGGCCAATCGCGCCCGCTTCGGCCGCACCAAGGCGGAAAAGGCGCGCGACGCGGCGGAGGCCGAGCGCAAGATGCGCACGCACGACCAGGCGAAGCGCGAGACGCCGGGGGACTGAGCCTTCGTCTCGGCGCATTGTCGCTGTCAAAGCGGAACGCATCGTGTACAACACGCCTAGTCCGATGCTGCCGCCGCTCCCCTATCCTGCCCTCCACGCCAGCCATTCGGGCGTGTGGATCGCCACGGCCGAAGGCACGCGCGGGCTGAGCCGGGGCGAGGCGATCCGCATCGCCGCCGATACGCCGGTGCTGCTGCTCAACGCGCCCTTGGTCGGGCAGCGGCTGGGGCACCCGGAGCTGAACGGACTCGACCTGCTCGAGCTGTTCGCCTTTCTCCGCCCCGCCCGCTTCATGGTGCCGACGCCCAAGGGTCTTGCCCGCGCTTGCGGCCTCGAACCGCCGACCGACGACGCCCAGGTCGCCACCCTGCTCCGCGACGCCGCCGCCGCGCTGCTGGCGCTCGCCGAGGGCGACTGGCCCGAGCGCGAGGGTGCGTGGCACGGGCTGCAGTCGCTCGGCCGGCTGCGCTGGCCGTGGAGCGCGGCGCTTGGCCAGCGCATCGCCAAGCCCGAGCGCGCCGAGCGCTGGCTGTTCTCCAAGCTGCCTGAATGGGAGGAGGGCGCTCCCCGCCCCGCTCCGCGCACGATCACGCTCGATCCCACAGAGGTCGCCGAACGCCTCGCCCGCCTCACCGGCGCCAGCGCCGAGCGTCGCCAGGGCCAGCGCGACTATGCCGAGGCGGCCGCGCAGGCCTTCGCCCCGCGCAGCGTGCCCGATACGCCCAATCTGGTGCTGGCCGAGGCGGGCACGGGGATCGGCAAGACGCTCGGCTATCTGGCACCCGCCTCGCTCTGGGCGGAGAAGTCGGGCGGGCCGGTCTGGGTCTCCACCTTCACCAAGGCGCTGCAGCGCCAGCTCGGCAACGAAGGCGAGCGGCTGTTCCCCGATGCCGCGCAGCGGCGGGCCCGCATCGTCACCCGCAAGGGCCGCGAGAATTATGTCTGCCTGCTCAACCTGGAGGACGCGCTGCAGGGCGGGTTCGCGGGGCGCGCGGCGATCCTCGCCCAGCTGGTCGCGCGCTGGGCGGCGTACACCGCGGATGGCGACATGGTCGGCGGCGATCTGCCCGGCTGGCTGCCGACGCTGTTCCGCCGCAACGGCTCCACCGCGCTCACCGATCGCCGCGGCGAGTGCATCTATGCCGGCTGCCCGCATTACCGGAAATGCTTCATCGAGCGCGCCGCCCGCGCCAGCGCCGATGCCGACATCGTCATCGCCAACCATGCGCTGGTGATGGTCAATGCCGCACGGGGGCGCGAGAACCAGACGCGCCCCACCCGCTATGTGTTCGACGAGGGCCACCACCTGTTCGACGCCGCCGACGCGATGTTCTCGGTCGCGCTCACCGGCCAGGAATCGATCGAGCTGCGCCGCTGGCTGACCGGCCCCGAATCCGGCTCGCGCGGACGCCGCCGGGGCCTTGCAGCCCGCCTGTCCGATGTCGCCAGCTATGACGATGCCGGCGGCCGCGCCATTGCCGAAGCCGTCGATGCCGCCCGCGCGCTGCCGAGCGATGGCTGGCTCCAGCGCCTCAACGAAGGCGAGCCCTTCGGACCGATCGAGGCGCTGCTCGCCGCCGTGCGCGGTCTGGTCTATGCCCGCGACGCCAACGGCTCGGCCGATGCCGGCTATGGGCTGGAAACCGAACTCACCGAGCCCGATGCCGCGCTGGTCGAGGCCGCCGGCGTCGCCACCGCCGCGCTCGATGCGCTGCTCCGCCCGATGGTCGTCCTCGGCCGCCGGCTCGAAGCGGTGCTGGCCGAAGCGCCCGACTGGATGGACGGGCCGGCGCGCGCCCGCATCGAAGGCGCGATCGCCTCGCTTGGCTGGCGGGTGGATACGGTCGGCGCCTGGCTGGCGCTGATCGCCCGGATCGGCGGCCCCGCCGACCCGGAATTCGTCGACTGGCTGGCGGTCGACCGCGTCGAGGGCCGCGAGTTCGATATCGGCCTCCACCGCCACTGGCTCGATCCCGCCAAGCCGCTCGCCAAGACGGTGCTGGAGCCCGCGCACGGCGTGCTCGTCACCTCGGCGACGCTGCGCGCGGGCGGCGACTGGGACGTGGCCGAGGCGCGCTCGGGCAGCGTCCATCTGCTCCGCCCCGCCCAGCGCTTCGAGGCGAAGAGCCCGTTCGACTATCCCAACCAGGCCGAGGTGCTGATCGTCACCGACGTCAAGCGCGGCGACATGCCCGCACTCGCCAACGCCTATGCCCGGCTGATCGCGGCGGCGGGGGGCGGCACGCTGGGACTGTTCACCGCGATCCGCCGCCTGCGCGCGGTCCATGCCCGCATCGCCGACCGGCTGGCGCGCGACGGCCTCCCCCTGCTCGCCCAGCATGTCGACCCGATCGACACCGGCACCTTGGTCGACATCTTCCGCGACGATCCGCGCGCCTCGCTGATCGGCACCGATGCCCTTCGCGACGGGGTCGACGTGCCCGGCGATTCGCTGCGGCTGGTGGTAATGGAGGGCGTGCCCTGGCCCAAGCCGAGCGTGCTCCACGCCGCCCGAAGGCTGGCCGGCGGCGGCTCGGCCTATGACGACCGCATCGTTCGCGCCCGGCTCGCCCAGGCGTTCGGGCGGCTGATCCGCCGCGCCGATGATCGCGGCGCCTTCGTGCTGCTCTCCGCCGCCACCCCGTCGCGGCTGCTCGATGCGTTTCCGCCCGGCACGCGGATCACCCGCACGACGCTGGATGCGGCGGTCGAGCGGGTTCGGCTTTCCTTGGGGCCCCGCTTGCGGCATGAGGCGGGCGAAGCCGCCAGCGCAAGTATCGGGGAAGCATGAAGACCCTTCTCGTCCTCCGCCACGCCAAGTCCGGTTGGGACGATCCGGTCGCGCGCGATTTCGATCGGCCGCTCAATCCCAAGGGCCAGCGCGCCGCGGTGGCGATGGGGCGCTATCTCCGCGACCAGGGCCTGCGCTTCGACCATGCCATCGCTTCGCCGGCGGTGCGGGTGGAGGAAACGCTGGCGCAGGTCGCCAACGGCTATGGCGAGACGATCGCGCCCGCCTGGGACAAGCGCCTCTATCTCGCCTCGCTCGGCACGCTGCTCGATGCGATCGAAGCGCTGCCCGATACCGCCGATGTGGTGCTGCTTTCCGGGCACAACCCCGGGCTGGAGGAGCTGGTGCTCGATCGCGTGTCCGCGCCCGGCCCGTTGCGCGACGCGGTCGAGCAGAAATACCCCACCGCGACGCTCGCCGAACTACGCTTCGATATCGCGCACTGGGCCGAGGCGTCCCGCGCGGACGCCGAACTCGTCCGGTTCGTGCGTCCGCGCGATCTCGATCCCAGCCTCGGGCCCGACGCCTGACGAACCGGTCACATCACTCGACAGCGGCCGATGATACCCCCCATCGGTCATCCCGGCGAAAGCCGGGATCCATTGGGGCCTCCCGATCGGCGCTTGCGGATAGCTAGAGGCGACTGGATCCCGGCTTTCGCCGGGATGACGTGCGGGGAAAAGGGTACGCCGCCTTCGACGCACCCTCGATCTCAGCGATCTTCTTCCAGGGCGTCGGACAGCGAGTCCCGGATCGCCTGCAGCTCGGCGGCCTTGCTTCGGCCGCGTGCCGCTTTCTCTTCCGCCAGCAGCTTCTGCACGCCGCGGATGGTGTAGCCCTCCTCGCTGAGGAGATGGTGGATGCGGCGCACGAGCGCCACGTCATCGGGTCGGTAATACCGGCGGTTGCCCGCACGGGTGAGTGGCTTCAGCTGGGGAAACCGCGTTTCCCAATAGCGCAAGATATGCTGCGGCCTGCCGATTTCAGCGGCGAGCTCACCTATGGTCCGCAACGCACCGGCGGCCTTTTCGGTCGCCGGCATCGCGGGCCTCAGCGGGCTGAGACGATGCGGTCGCGCATCATCTGGCTGGCACGGAAGGTGAGCACGCGGCGCGGTGCGATCGGCACCTCGACCCCGGTCTTGGGATTGCGGCCGACCCGCTCGCCCTTGTCCCGCAGCACGAAGCTGCCGAAGCCCGAGATCTTCACATTCTCGCCCTTCGCCAGTGCCTCGCACATGTGCTTCAGGATCTGCTCGACGATCCGCGAGGCGTCGGCGCGCGACAGCCCCACTTCGCGATGCAGCGACTCGGCCAAGTCTGCCCTGGTCAGCGTTCCCGCAGCATTCATTCCGGCAATTCCTTTCGTGTACTGGGGTACCCGTATCAGATTGTTACGCGCTATCAAGAATGATCTTGAAGCGCTGGTAACGCCTCAGACATATTCTGGAAAAACACGTAATTCGTCCAAAATGGGGATACCGCCCGTACCACCTAGAAGCGGACGACGGCTGCACCCCAGGTGAACCCGCCGCCCATCGCTTCCAAAACGAGTAGGTCACCGCGTTGGATGCGTCCGTCCCGCACCGCAGCATCAAGTGCTAGCGGCACCGAAGCGGCCGAAGTATTGGCATGGCGATCGACCGTCACGATCACCTTCTCGGGCGCCAGGTCGAGCTTGCGCGCGGTCGCATCGAGGATGCGGGCGTTGGCCTGGTGCGGCACCACCCAGTCGACATCGCTGGGCTGCAGGCCGGCCATCGCCAGCGATTCGTTCATCACGGAGGCAAGATTGACGACGGCGTGGCGGAACACCTCGCGCCCCTTCATCCGCAGCTTGCCGACGGTGCCGGTGGTCGACACGCCGCCATCCACATAGAGAAGGTCGTTGTAGCGGCCGTCGGCGTGGAGCTTGGTGGAGAGGATACCTTGCGGCGTCTCGCCCTCCGTATCCTGCGCCTCCAGCACGATCGCGCCGGCGCCGTCACCGAACAGCACGCAGGTGGTGCGGTCTTCCCAATCGAGCAGTCGGCTGAACGTCTCGGCGCCGATCACCAATGCGCGGCGGTGCACGCCCGCGCGCAACATCGAATCGGCGACCTGCACCGCGTAGAGGAAACCCGAGCACACCGCCGCCACGTCGAAGGCGACGCAATCGAGGATGCCGAGCGCGTTTTGCACGCGCGTGGCGGTGGCGGGGAAGGTCTGGTCCGGCGTGGCGGTGGCCAGCACGATCAGATCGATCGAGGACGCCTGGACACCCGACGATTCCAGCGCCGCGCGCGCGGCATCGGTGGCCAGCGTGCCGGTGGTCTCGTCCGGTCCCGCAATGTGGCGGAAGCGGATGCCGGTCCGCTCGACGATCCATTCGTCGCTGGTATCGACGCGCTCCGCCAGCTCCGCGTTGGAAACACGCTGCGCCGGCAGGGCCGAACCCGTACCGAGAATCACCGAACGTACGGTCATGCGACCCCTTCTTATCCCGTCTTCCTACGCGGCCTTGGCCTCGAAGTTCCCCAGATCCTCGGCAATACGCCGGGTCAGTTCGTCGCGCACCATCTTGGCGGCGAAGCCGATCGCGGTATCCACGCCGACTTCGTTCGCGCCGCCATGGCTCTTCACGACGATGCCGTTCAGCCCTAGGAAAACGGCACCATTATGGTTGTTCGGGTCGAGATGGTGGCGCAGCAGGTCGGTCGCTGGCTTCGAGATCAGGAAACCGACCTTGGAGCGCAGCGAGGAACTGAACGCGCGGCGGAGCAGGTCAGCGACGAAGCGCGCGGTGCCTTCGGCCGTCTTGAGCGCGATATTGCCCGAGAAACCGTCGCAGACGATCACGTCGACATCGCCGCGCGACAGCCGGTTGCCTTCAATGAAGCCGGTGAAGTCGAGCGGGAGATGCTTGGCCGCGCGGAGCTGGGCGGCAGCATCGCGGATGCTGTCGGTGCCCTTCATCTCTTCGGTGCCGATGTTGAGCAGCGCCACGCGCGGGCGCGCGAGATCGAGCGCGGTGCGCGCATACGCCGCACCCATCACCGCGAACTGGACGAGATTGCGCTCGTCCACCTCGGTGTTGGCGCCGAGATCGAGCATCACCGTGTCGTTGTCGCCGAGCGACGGCAGCAAAGCGGCGAGCGCGGGACGGTCGATCCCCGCCATGGTGCGGAGCGACAGCTTGGCCATCGCCATCAGCGCGCCGGTATTGCCCGAGGACACGGCCGCACCGGCACGCCCCTGCTTCACCAGATCGATGGCGATTCCCATCGAGGTGGTTTTGGCGCGGCGGATCGCCTGGCTCGGCTTGGCATCGGACGCAACGATTTCGGCCGCGTGGACGATCTCCGACGCGGCTGCCAGATTCGGATGCGCCTTCAGGCCGTCGCGAATGCGCGACTCGTCGCCGACGAGAAGGAACTCCATCCCCTCGAAGCGGCGACGTGCACGTGCGGCGCCGGCGAGCATGACGGCGACCCCCTCATCGCCGCCCATTGCATCGACGGCGATCCGCGAGGGAACAGTCATACCGGCAACCCCCCGTTGCGGCCCTCGTTGCGAAACGTCGTTCAGCCCTCGACCGAAACGATTTCGCGGCCGTTATAGTGGCCGCACGCGTTGCACAGGTTGTGCGGACGCTTGAGTTCGCCGCAGTTCGGGCACTCCTGGAACGATTCGACGGTCAGCGAATCGTGCGACCGACGCATGCCGCGCTTCGACGGCGAGGTCTTTCTCTTAGGAACGGCCATTTCGGCACCTTCAACAAGCTAATGAATCAATAAGTCGCGATACGCCCACAGGGTAGTTCAGGCAAGCGACGGCTAGGCCGGCCGCTCGCCGGACCAGCGGACAGGTCACGAAGCGAGCCCGCGCGTATAGCGATTCTCGTCCGCGTTGCAAGCAGAAGCCGCACGTGGCAGGGCTTGCCACCTTGGTTTCAGGGGGACACGCATGTTTTTTCTGCCGGTTACACTCACCAGCGCGGGCGCCGCGGCGCTGCTCAACCTGTGGCTGGCGATTCGCGTCATCCAGCTGCGCCATGCCGACAAGGTGCTGACCGGCGACGGCGGCAGCCCCCGCCTCCTCGCGCGCATGCGCGCGCAGATGAATTTCGTCGAATATACGCCCTTCATCCTGATCCTGATCGGCCTGATCGAGCTGGCGCAGGGCACGCGACTCTATCTGTGGGTGATCGCCGCGGTGTATCTGCTCGGCCGCGTGCTGCACGGCTTCGGCATGGACGGCTGGAAGCCCGGCCGCGCGATCGGTGCGGGAATCACCTTCCTCACCCTCGCCGGTCTCGGCCTCTACGCAGCATGGCTCGGCTACACGGGGTCGAACCCGCTGCATTGACCGCACCCTTCGCCGTCATCCCGGCGAAAGCCGGGATCCATTGGGGTTTCCGTTCCGGCTCCTGCTGCGACCGCGTGGCGACTGGATCCCGGCTTCCGCCGGGATGACGACCATTTAACAGGTGCGTCGATTCACGCCTGCGCCAGCACCGAATCGGCGACGAACGGGTTGGTGCGCCGTTCCTGGCCGAAATTGCTCGGCTGGCCGTGGCCGGGGACGAACACCGTCTCGTCCCCCAGCGGCCAGAGCCGGGTGGTGATCGCGTCGATCAGGTCCTGATGATTCCCAAGCGGAAAGTCGGTCCGCCCGATCGATCCCTGGAACAGCACGTCGCCGACAATTGCCAGCCGCGATTCGGGATGGTGGAACACGACATGCCCCGGCGTGTGCCCAGGGCAGTGGTAGACGTCGAGCACCAGCTCGCCCACCGTCACCTGGTCGCCCTGCTCCAGCCAGCGATCCGGCTCGAACGGCTTGCCGGGGACGCGATAGGCGCGGCCGTCATCCTCCAGCCGCGCGATCCAGTAGCGGTCGGCCTCGTGCGGCCCTTCGATCGGCACGCCCAGTTCCTCGGCGAAGATGCCGGCCGAGCCGCAATGGTCGATATGGCCATGGGTGATCAGCAGCTTCTCGATCGTGACGCCGTGCTGGGTCGCCGCCGCGCGCAGCCGGTCGAGATCGCCGCCCGGATCGACGAAGGCACCGCGCATCGTCCTGGTGCACCACAGCAGGGTGCAGTTCTGCTGGAGCGGGGTGACGGGCACGATCGCCGCACGAAGCGGCGGCTGGGCGGCGTTGGGATCGGAAGCCATGCTCCCTCGCTACCCCGCGGGCGCGCGCGCGGCAACCAAGGCTTGCCCTTGGCGGCGCGGCTCTGCATTCCAGCGGGCTGATGGTTTTGCGTCCCCCCTTCGTCCTGCTCGACGACGCGCGCGCCGATGGGCGCGGCGCGAGACTCTATGTCGATCCCGTCGAGATCGTCGTCGCCCACCGGCTGGAAGACGTCGCCCCCGCGCTCGACCGGCTGCGCAGCGCGGCGGCGGAGGGCCTCGATGCCGCCGGCTGGCTCGCCTATGAAGCCGGCGCCGCGCTCGAACCCGCCGCGCCCGCGCGCGCGACGGGCGGCCCGCTGCTCTGGTTCGGCCTGTTCCGCGGCCACCGGCGCCTCGCGGCGAACGAGGTGCCCGCGCTGCTCCCCGATTCCGCCGGCGCCTGGGCCGGGCGCCCCCGCCCGCTGCTCGACCGCGCCGCCTATGATGCCGCCCTCGCGCGCGTGCTCTCTTATATAGAAGCCGGCGACATCTATCAGGCCAACCTCACCTTCCGCGCCGAAGCGCCGGTCGCCGGCCACCCCGCCGCGCTCTACGCCCTGCTCCGCGCCCGCGCCGCCGCCGGGCACGGCGCGCTGGTCGCGACAGGGGAGCAATGGCTGCTCAGCCTCTCGCCCGAACTCTTCTTCACGCTGCAGGACGGCATCCTCACCGCGCGCCCGATGAAGGGCACCGCACCGCGCGACCCCGATCCCGCGATCGACGCCGCCCTCGCCCGGGAACTGGCGGAGGACCCCAAGCAGCGCGCCGAAAACCTGATGATCGTCGATCTGATGCGCAACGATCTCGGTCGCGTCGCGCAGCCCGGCAGCGTCGCGGTGCCCCAGCTCTTCCAGGTCGAGACCTATCCCACCGTCCACCAGATGACCTCGACGGTCACCGCGCGCCTCGACCAAGGCCTCGGAGCCGTCGACGCCCTCGCCGCGTTGTTCCCCTGCGGATCGGTGACCGGCGCGCCGAAGATCCGTGCAATGCAGGTTATCGCCGAAGTCGAACCCAGCGCGCGTGGCGTCTATACGGGTTCGATAGGGAGGATCGATGCCGATGGTGGGGCCGAATTCAACGTCGCGATCCGCACTTTGGCCATCGATGCGGCCGGGCGAGCGAGCCTCGGCCTCGGTTCGGGAATCGTCGCCGACTCCCGCGCCGACAGCGAATGGGCGGAATGCCGCGCCAAGGGGGCGTTCGTGACGATGGGTGAACCGGGCTTCGACCTGATCGAGACGATGCGCTTCGATCCCGAGGACGGCATCCTCCTGCTCGAGCGCCATCTCGAGCGAATCCGCGACAGCGCCGCGACCTTCGGCTTCCCGTTCGACCGCCATGTTGTCCGCAACGAACTGCAGGCCGCCACCTTCCGCCTGCGCGATGCCGCCAAGGTGCGGCTGCTGCTCGGCCCCTCGGGCGCGGTAGCGATCGGCATCTCGCCGCCCCCGGCCCCGCCACCCGGGCCGGTAAAGGTCCGGATCGTACCCCATTCGGTGCCGCGCGACGATTTCCGCCTCGCGCACAAGACCACCCGCCGGACGCTCTACGACGAACCGCGCCGCGCTGCCGGCACCTGGGAAGTGGTGTTCACCGATGCCGAGGGCTATCTGACCGAAGGCAGCTTCACCGCGCTGTTCGTCGAACGCGACGGCGTGCTGGTCACCCCGCCGCTATCCCGCGGGCTGCTCCCCGGCGTGCTCCGCGCCGAGCTGCTCGCCAGCGGCCGCGCGGTGGAGGGCGACCTCCGCCCCGAGGATCTCGCAGGCGGCTTCCTGCTCGGCAATGCGCTGCGCGGACTGGTTGCAGCCGTTACAGTTGCGGAAGGCGCCGAAGCGGACCTATAGGCGCGCATCTTCCCCGGAAAAGGCGTCTAGACTCATGCAGACCTCCGCCGCGCTCCAGCGCATCCAGCCCTCCGCCACGCTCGCCATGACCAGCCGCGTGTTCGAGCTGAAGCGTGCCGGTGTCGACGTGATCGGCCTGGGCGCCGGCGAGCCCGATTTCGATACGCCCGACTTCGTCAAGGAAGCCGCGATCCAGGCGATCCGCGACGGCAAGACCAAGTATACGAACGTCGACGGCACGCCCGAGCTGAAGGACGCGGTGATCCAGAAGTTCAAGCGCGACAACGGCCTGGACTACACCGCGCAGCAGATCACGATCAACGTCGGCGGCAAGCACACGCTGTTCAACGCGATCGTCGCCACCGTGGAAGCCGGCGACGAAGTGATCGTGCCGGCGCCCTATTGGGTCAGCTATCCTGACGTAATCCAGTTTGCGGGCGGCACGCCGGTGTTCATCGCTGCCGGTGCCGAGCAGAACTACAAGATCACGCCCGAGCAGCTCGAGGCCGCGATCACCCCCAAGACCAAGTGGGTGATCCTCAACTCGCCGTCCAACCCCACCGGCGCCGCCTATTCGGCCGCCGAACTCAAGGCGCTGGGCGAGGTGATCGAGCGCCACCCGCATGTCTGGGTGTTCGCCGACGACATGTACGAGCACATCCTGTACGACGGCTTCGAATTCGCAACGATCGCGCAGGTCTGCCCGTCGCTCTACGAGCGTACGCTCACCGTGAACGGCTGCTCCAAGGCCTATGCGATGACCGGCTGGCGCATCGGCTTTGCCGGCGGCCCGGCGCCGCTGATCAAGGCGATCGCCAAGCTCCAGTCGCAGTCGACCTCGAACCCATGCTCGATCGCCCAGGCGGCGGCCGTCGCGGCGCTGACCGGCGACCAGAGCTTCCTCAAGGACCGCGCCGCCGCCTTCCAGACGCGCCGTGACCTCGTCGTCGGCATGCTCAACGCGATCGACGGCATGCACTGCCCGACCCCGGAAGGCGCCTTCTACGTCTATCCCGAGTTCAGCGCGCTGATCGGCAAGACCACGCCCAAGGGCAAGGTGATCGCCACCGACGAGGACATGATCGGCTATTTCCTCGACGACGCCCGCGTGGCGGCGGTGCACGGCGCGGCCTTCGGCCTGTCGCCGGCGATGCGGATCAGCTATGCGACCTCCGAGGCGCTGCTCCGGGAAGCCTGCACCCGCATCCAGACGGCCTGCGCCGAGCTGCGCTAAGGGACCTGTAACGCGGGGGCTTCTTCTTCCCTATATGGGGGTATCATGATCCGAAGCACGTTGAAGCTCCCGCTCTCCCTCGCCGGCCTCGCCGGCGGCGCCCTGCTGCTGGTCGCCGCAGGTGGCATCCCCATCGAGAAGGTAAAGGCGGTCGCGGTGCCAGTGCCCGCCGTCGACGTTGCCAAGGCGAAGAAGCCGCAGACCGCGATATTCGCCGGCGGCTGCTTCTGGGGCATGGAAGCCGTGTTCCAGTCGGTGAAGGGTGTCCAGTCCGTCACCAACGGCTATGCCGGCGGCACCGCGGCGACCGCCACCTACGACCAGGTCAAGAACGAGAATACGGGGCACGCCGAGGCGGTGAAGGTGGTCTATGATCCCATCCGCGTCAGCTACGGCACGCTGCTCCGCGTCTTCTTCTCGGTGGCGCACGATCCCACCCAGAAGGGCGGACAAGGCCCCGATCGCGGCCCCAGCTATCGCAGCGCGATCTTCCCGCAGACCGCCGAGCAGCGTCGCATCGCCGGGGCCTATATCGCCCAGCTGAGCCAGGCCAAGGCGTTCGCCAAGCCGATCACGACCAAGCTGGAGACCGGCGGCTTCTATCCGGCCGAGGAGTACCACCAGGACTTCTTCTGGAAGCACCCGACGCACCCGTACATCATGCGCTGGGACCAGCCCAAGGTCGCCGCGTTCCGCTCGACCTACCCCCAGCTGGCGCACTGATCGGGCATCTGCCCTACAGGCAAAGTTCCTGCTATGTTCGGCAGGCTCTTTGAAGTGTCGGATTCACGGCGCTGTCGCGAACAGCATCGTCATCCCGGCGAAAGCCGGGATCCATTGGGGTCTACGCAGCGGCTCTTGCTCCTAGCGAGCGGCGAATGGATCCCGGCTTTCGCCGGGATGACGGCCGGTTGACGAGGCAGCTTCTTCAGCGCCACACTTGGCCAGAAATTCCCGAGCGGGAATCGCGCACAAGCCTAAACTTCGTAAACTTCAGCCCGGCTGAAAACCCGCACGAACCTAAACTTCCTAAACTTCGCAGCCCGCGCCGCCCTCAAAAATCGATCGCGATGCCCTTCAGCTCCCAGTCGCCATAGCGGACGGGATCCTTCTCCAGCGGGTCCTTGTCGGGCCGCTGCATCGGTTCGGGCTTGGGCACCGGCGGGCTCTTGGAGAGATAGGCCGGGGGCTGCACATGGTCGGGTCGCTTGCCCATCGGGATTGCCTTCCTTGGTTGCCCGGCCCATGTCGGCCCGCGAAGGAGCATGGTCAAGTGAACCCTTGGGTAGCGTACGAACGAGCAGAACTTTCAAAGGGCGTGCGCTGACCATGACCCGCCCGAACACCCGCCGCTTCGCCGAGCGCGAGCCCGACGCCCCCGGCGTCCCCGCTCGCCGCGCCGCGCTCAAGCTGCTCGACGCCGTGCTGCGCCGCGGCCTCGCGCTCGAACAGGCGCTCGACTCCGCCGCGCAAGGCCTGGCACCCAACGACCGCGGCCTAGCCCATGCCATCGCCGCCGAGGCGCTGCGCCGCCTGCCCGATCTCGATGCGCTGATCGATTCCGCCACCCGCCAGCGCCTGCCCGACGACGCCAAGGCGCGCTTTGCGCTGCGCATCGCGCTGGTCCAGGCCATCGCGCTCGGCACCCCCGGCCATGCCGCCATTTCGACGGTGCTGCCGCTGGTCGATGGCGGCCCGCGCAAGCTGGTCCATGGCGTGTTCGGCACGCTGATGCGCGGCAACGCCACGCTGCCCGACCTGCCGATGCTCCCCGATCCGGTGGCGCTGCGCTGGCAGGCGCTCTGGGGCGATGCGATGGTGCAGGCCGCCTGCGAAGCCATCGCCTCCCCGCCGCCGCTCGACCTCAGCCTCAAGACCGATGGCGTGACCGTCCCCGGCGCGACCAGCCTCGCGCCGCGCCACGCCCGGCTCGAGCCCGGCACCAGCGTCCCCGAGCTGCCCGGCTTCGCCGAGGGCGACTGGTGGGTGCAGGACCTCGCCGCCTCGATCCCCGCCCGGTTGATCGGCAAGGGGGAAGGCACCGCGCTCGACCTCTGCGCCGCCCCCGGCGGCAAGACGCTCCAGCTCGCTGCCGCCGGCTGGCAGGTGACCGCGGTCGACGTCGCCGAGAACCGCCTCGCCCGTCTCCGCGAAAATCTGGAGCGCACCGGGCTGTCGGCGCAGATCGTCACCGCCGATCTGCTCACCTGGAGCCCCGCCGCCCCCGCCGATGCGGTGCTGCTCGACGCGCCGTGCAGCGCCACCGGCATCTTCCGCCGCCATCCGGACGTGCTCCACCGCGTTCGGCCTTCGCTGATCGCCGAGATGGCCGAGCTCCAGGCCAAGCTGCTAGACCGCGCCGCGGGCTGGGTGAAGCCGGGCGGCACGCTGGTCTTCGCCACCTGCTCGCTCGAGGCGAAGGAAGGCGAAGCCCATCTCGCCCCCTTCCTCGCCGCCCATCCCGAGTTCACGCTGGTGCCCGCGACCGCGGACGAGCTTCCCGCCGGTATTTCGCCGCGCGAGGACGGCTCGGTGCGCGTCCTGCCGGGCATGCTGGCCGAGCAAGGCGGGCTCGACGGCTTCTTCATCGCCCGCTTCCGCCGCCGCTGATCGCACGTCCGGCGCCCTTCGTCCCGGTTGCGCAGCAAGCTGTGGATAAGTCTGTGGAGAAGCGGTGCGCAACCCGTGGGCACCCGCCCCCTCCGGTTGCACCCGACTCGCCCTTTCCCTAGGAGACGATCATGTCCGTCCGCATCGCCCCCTCGATCCTCTCGGCCGATTTCGCACGGCTCGGCGAGGAAGTCCGCGCCATCGACGCCGCCGGCGCCGACTGGATCCATGTCGACGTGATGGACGGGCATTTCGTGCCCAACATCACCATCGGCCCCGCCGTGGTGAAGGCGCTGCGCCCGCACTCGGCGAAGAACTTCGACGTGCACCTGATGATCACGCCCGTCGATCCGATGCTCGCCGCTTTCGCCGAGGCCGGTGCAGACACGATCTCGGTGCACCCCGAGGCGGGCCCGCATCTCCACCGCACGCTCCAGACGATCAAGGCGCTCGGCAAGCGCGCCGGCGTGGTGCTCAACCCGTCCACGCCGGTGGACGCGGTCGATTATGTGATGGACCTGGTCGACCTGATCCTGGTGATGAGCGTCAACCCGGGCTTTGGCGGGCAGAAGTTCATCGAGAGCCAGCTGCCCAAGATCACCGAGCTGCGCCGCCGGATCGAGGCGAGCGGCCGCGCCATCGACCTCGAAGTCGATGGCGGCATCGACCGCGAAACCGCGCCCAAGGCGATCGCCGCCGGCGCCAACGCGCTGGTCGCGGGCACCGCGACCTTCACCGGCGGTCCGACCCAATACGCCGCCAATATCGCGGCGCTGCGCGGGGCTTGAACGACCTGACGCCGGACTCCGCGGCCGACGGAGTCGAGGAAGGCAAGCGGCTGATCCGGGTAGGCGGCGACCGCGGCCTTTCGCTGGCTGACCGGATCGCCGATCGCTTCCAGCGGCTCGCCTGGCGCTCCCCCTTTTATGCGATGCGGCTGAAGGGCCGGCACCCGCTCAAGCTGCTCACCGCCGCCGACGATCCGTTCTTCGGCGATCCGCAGCGCGGCAACGCGCTGCTCGACGGCGAACTGCGGCTCTGCGGGGAGGTGCGGCCAATCGAGACGCTCGATTTCGCCAAGCCCGACTGGTCGCCCGCCTTCACCCAGCATCTCCAGGGATTCGCCTGGCTGCGCGACCTGTCCAGCGTCGCCACACGGCAGCAGGGCGCGCCGATCGCCGAAGACCTGATGCGCCGCTGGCTCAAGGTGCATGGCGAACAGGTCGCGGACCCCGCCTGGCGCCCCGATCTGGTCGGGCGGCGCATCCTCGCCTGGGTGGCGCATGCGCCGCTGATCCTCTCCTCCACCGACCAGGTCTATCGCTCGGGCGTGATGCACGCGCTGGCGCGCGGTGCCCGCCATCTCGACCGTAGTGCCGACAAGGTGCCGGCGGGTGTCCCCCGGCTGGCGGCCTGGGCAGGCCTGACCGTCGCGGGGCTGGTGCTGCCGGGCGGCGATCCGCGCCGCGCCTTTGCTGAGGCGGGGCTCAACCGCGCGATCACCGCCTCGGTCTATGAGGATGGCGGCACCGTCGGCCGCTCGCCGGACGGCCAGCTCGACGCGATCCAGCTGATCACTCTGCTGTGCGAGACCTATGCCGCCCGCCGCATCGAACCGCCCGCCTTCGTGCTCGGCGCGCTCAACCGGATGGTCGCGGCGCTGCTCGGCGTCTGCCACGGCGATGGCGGGCTCTCCAGCTGGCAGGGCTGCGCGCCGGTAAGCGGCGAGTGGATCGAGCAGGTGATCGAGGCGACCGGCGTGCGCACCCGCCCGCTGAAGCAGGCGCGCGACTGGGGCTATCAGCGCCTTTCGTGTGCCGGCACGGTGCTGATCCTCGACGCCGCGCCCCCGCCTGACGCCCGTGTCGCCCAGACCGGCTGCGCCTCCACCCTGGCCTTCGAGCTTTCGGACGGCGCGGACCGGATCGTCGTCAATTGCGGCGGCAGCCGCGCCGCCGATGCCCGCCTGCCCGCCGAGCTGGTCCAAGGCCTGCGCACCACCGCAGCGCATTCGACGCTGACGCTCGACGACAGCAACTCCACCGCGATCCATGCCGACGGCACGCTCGGCCGCGGGGTGAGTGAAGTCGAGCTGGTGCGCCAGGAGACCGAACACGCTAGCCGCATCGAAGCGGCGCAAGACGGCTATGTCCGCCGCTTCGGCCTGCTCCACCGCCGCGAGCTGACCCTGTCGCACGACGGGCGCGACCTGCGCGGCGAGGATCTATTGCTCCCCGCGGGCAAACGCCGCATCGACTCCAAGCCCTTTGCGGTGCGCTTCCACCTCGCCCCGCAGGTCGAGGCCTCGCCCACCGCCGACGGGCATGGCGCGATCCTGCGCACCGCCTCGGGCATGCTCTGGCAGTTCCGCGCCAAGGGCGGCACGCTGGCGATCGAGGAGAGCCTGTGGATCGACGCGCGCGGCCGTCCGCATGGCACCCAGCAGCTGGTGATCCACGGCGAGACGCCCGCCGGCGGCGCCAGCCTCAACTGGGTGTTCCACCGCTCCAAATAGGGCTTGCCCCGGCGCGCCCGATTGAGGAGAGGGGCGGGCCATGGACATCAAGATCACCCGCGCGCTCCTCTCGGTCTCCGACAAGACCGGGATCGTCGAACTCGGCCAGGCTCTGGCTGCCCAGGGCGTCGAGCTCGTCTCGACCGGCGGCACCGCTACCGCCCTGCGTAACGCAGGCCTCACGGTCCGCGACATCTCGGACCTGACCGGCTTCCCGGAAATGATGGACGGCCGGGTGAAGACGCTGCACCCCAAGGTGCATGGCGGCCTGCTCTCGGTTCGCAACAATCCCGAGCACCAGGCCTCGATGGCCGAGCATGACATCGCGCCGATCGACCTCGTCGTGGTCAACCTCTACCCCTTCGCCCAGACCGTCGCCAAGGGCGCGGATCGCGACGAGATCATCGAGAATATCGATATCGGCGGCCCGTCGATGGTGCGCTCGGCCGCGAAGAATCATGAGTCGGTGGCCATCGTCACCGATCCGGCCGATTACGCGCTGGTGATGGGCGGCACGACCACGCTCGATCAGCGCCGCAAGTTCGCCGCCAAGGCCTATGCCGCCACCGCGGCGTACGATGCGGGCATCGCGCGCTGGTTCGCGACGGTCGACCAGGGCGAGACTCTGCCCGAAACGCTGCCGCTCGCGCTCGTGAAGCAGGCCGATCTGCGCTATGGTGAGAACCCGCATCAGTCGGCGGCCCTGTACGTGCCCCAGCGCGTCGTCGGCGACGGGATTGCCCAGGCGCGGCAGCTCCAGGGCAAGGAACTGAGCTACAACAATTACAACGACGCCGACGCCGCGCTCGAGCTGGTCAGCGAATTCCGCGACGGCCCGCCGACCGTGGTGATCGTCAAGCACGCCAACCCCTGCGGCGTGGCGAGCGGCGCGACGCTGGCCGAAGCCTATGCGGCGGCGTTCGCCTGCGACACCGTCTCGGCGTTCGGCGGCATCATCGCCGTGAACCGCCCCCTCGATCGCGCCACGGCGGAGGCGATCAGCGGCATCTTCACCGAAGTGGTCTGCGCGCCCGACGCCGACGACGAAGCACGCGCGATCTTCGCCGCCAAGAAGAACCTGCGCCTGCTGCTGACCGGGGAACTGCCCGATCCGGCACGCGGCGGCCTGATGCTCAAGTCGATCGCCGGGGGCATGCTGGCCCAGTCTCGCGACAACGGCATCGTTACGCGCGACCAGCTCAAGGTCGTCACCCAGCGCCAGCCGACCGAGCAGGAACTGGCCGACTGCCTGTTCGCCTGGACGGTGGCCAAGCACGTGAAGTCGAACGCGATCGTCTATGCCAAGGACGGCAGCACCGCAGGCATCGGCGCCGGCCAGATGAACCGGCTGGAAAGCGCCCGCATCGCCGCTTGGAAGGCCAAGGACGCCGCCGACAAAGCCGGCTGGGCAACCCCGCGCACGATCGGCTCGGCCGTGGCGTCGGACGCCTTCTTCCCCTTCGCCGACGGCCTGCTGGCGGCGGTGGAAGCGGGCGCGACCGCGGTGATCCAGCCGGGCGGGTCGATCCGCGACGACGAAGTCATCGCCGCAGCCGACGAAGCCGGGCTGGCGATGGTGTTCACCGGCATGCGCCACTTCCGGCACTGAGGCGCACGCGCCGCGCCTCCGATGGGGGCGCGGCGTTGCGACACCTACCCGTCACCCCCACGAAGGCGGGGGGGCCATTGGCGCTGGGGCGGCGGTCCTTTCCCCAGACGTTCGGGCGAATGGATTCCCGCCGCCGCTTCGCCGAGGCAGGAAACGCTTACGCCGCCTCGCCGGCCATCGCCTCCGCCGCTGGCACCTTGCGGAACAGCGCGCGGTCTTCCGGGCCGAAGCCGAAGCGGATGATCACGAACAGGAAGGTGAGCAGCATCGCCGGCATGCCGAGGCTCATCTCCGCCCATTCAAAGCGGTGCGGGAGCGAGGTGAAGGCGGCGCCGACCAGCCCCGCGATTGCCATCGCCGCAAAGAAGCTGGGGCGGATGCTTACCACCGGCGCGCCGAGCTTGGCCTGGAGCAGCAGGCCCTTGGCCACCGAGCCGATCGTCAGCGAGAGCGCCAGCGCTACCGCCGGCGCGGCCGATTGCACCGGCACCGACCAGCCCTGTCCCCGCGCCACGAAGATCAGCACGAAGCTCAAGGCGATCTGCAGCATCAAAACGCCGATCGAGATCGCCAAATTGGTATGCCTGGCAATATATACCAACGCCGTCTCGCACACCGCGCCGGGCGAGGCGAGCACTTCCGAGAACAGCAGGATGCACAGCACCGCCGAGCCGATCACGAACTCGCGGCCGAGCAGCCCCATAATCCCCTCGGCGGGAATCGAGAACATTACCGCAAGCCCCGCCTGCGCGCAGAGGATCCAGAAGCCCACCTGGCGCACCTGCCGCGCCACCGCCGGCCGGTCGCCCGCGGCGAGGCTCTGGGTGATCACCGGCCCCAGGATCGGGTCGAAGCTCGATTTCAGCCGCTGCGGCACCGAGGCGACCTGCTGCGCCATGTAGTAGATGCCGACCACCGACGGCGCGAACAGCAGCCCCAGGATGAAGCGATCGACGTTGCGCGTCGCCCATTCGATGGCGTCGGCCCCCGCCAGCGGCGCGTTGCGCCGCGCCAGTCCCCAGATCTCCGCCAGCCGCGGCCGCCAGCCCACCGGCAGGCCATATTCGCGCACGAACGGCACGATCGAGGCAACCAGCGCCGCGCTCATCGACAGCACATAGGCCATCAGCAGCCCGTCGCGCGCCGAGACGAAGGAGAATACCCAGGCGGCGATGCTGATCGTCCAGGGCTCGATGATCGCGCGCGCGGTCACCGAGGCGCCGATATTGTGGCGATAGGCAAGCGCGGACAGCGACACGTCGGACAGCGCGATCGCAATCACCACCACCGGCAGGAACCGCTCGAGCCCCATCACCGGGCTGTTGGGGAACAGCGCCTGTGGGAACAGGATCATCACGCCGCTCGCGATCAACGCCGCGACAAAGGCAACGACCATCGCGTCCCATACGACATGGGTGTGCGGGCGGTCGGTGCTCGAGAGCGCCTGCGCCAGCCCGCGCTTGAGGCCGAGCGTCGCCACCAGCGCGACGAACTCGATGACCAGCACCGCGATGGCGTACCGCCCGACGATCTCCGGGCCATAGGAGCGCCCGGCGATGAACAGGAACGGCAGCCGGGCGACCAGCCGGATGATGAAGCCGAGCATGTTGGTGCGCCCGCCCTTGGCGAGCGCGTTGATATCCCTGGACGCGTCCCCCTGGCTCAATGCGCGGCGCCCCAGCTGGGGCCGACGCCGATCTCCACGCCCAGCGGCACGGTGAGCTGGATCGCAGGTTCGGCAGCGGTGGCCATCACCCGCTCGATGATCGGCCGCGCGGCCTCGACATCGCCCTCGGGCAGCTCGAACACCAGTTCGTCGTGCACCTGGAGGAGCATGCGGACTTGGGTGAGCCCTGCCTCGCGCAATGCCGGGACCATCCGCGCCATCGCGCGCTTGATGATGTCGGCGCTGGTGCCCTGGATCGGCGCGTTGATCGCGGCGCGCTCGCTGCCCGCGCGCTCGTTGGGGTTGGAGGCCTTGAGCCGCGGGAAGTGCGTCTTCCGGCCGAACAAGGTGGTGGTGTAGCCGCGCTCCTTCGCCTCGCGTAGCGTGTCGGCGATGTAGCGGTTGATGCCCGGGAAGCGCTCGAAATAGCGGTTGATCATCGCCTGCGCCTCGTCCGGCGTCACGTCGAGCCGGCCCGCGAGGCCCCAGCGTGAGATGCCGTACAGGATCGCGAAGTTGATCGTCTTGGCGCGGCCGCGGGTGTCGCGGTTCACCTCGCCGAACAGCTCCATCGCGGTCAGGCTGTGGATGTCGTCCCCGTTCGCAAAGGCGGTGCGCAGCGCCGGCACGTCGGCGATGTGCGCAGCCAGCCGCAGCTCGATCTGCGAATAGTCGGCCGAGAGGATGACGTTGCCCGGCTCCGCCACGAACGCGTCGCGAATCTGGCGGCCGGTCTCGGTGCGCACCGGAATGTTCTGCAGGTTGGGATCGGTCGAGGAGAGCCGCCCGGTCTGCGCGCCGGTCAGGCTGTAGCTGGTGTGGACGCGGCCGGTATGCGGGTTGATCTGCGCCTGCAGCGCATCGGTATAGGTCGATTTGAGCTTGGAGAGCTGGCGCCAGTCGAGCACCTTCAGCACCATCTCGCGGCCGGGAGAATCCTTGTCGGCGGCGATGCGCTCCAGCTCGTTGACATCTGTCGAATAGACGCCCGACTTGCCCTTGCGGCCACCCTTGATCCCCATCTTGTCGAACAGCACGTCGCCCAGCTGCTTGGGGCTGCCGATGGTGAACTTGAAGCCCGCGATGACGTGAATCTCTTCCTCCAGCGCGGCGATCTGCTGCGCGAAATCGGAGGAGAGTTTCGACAACACCCCGGCATCGACCTTGATGCCGGTGCTTTCCATCTCGGCGAGCACCGCGACGAGCGGGCGATCGACGCTCTCATAGACCCGGGTCACGCTCTCATAGGCGAGCCGGGGCTTCAATCGGCGCCACAGCCGCAGCGTGACGTCGGCATCCTCGGCGGCGTAGCGGGTCGCGGCCTTGAGATCGACCTGGCCGAAGCTGAGCTGGCTCTTCCCCGTGCCGACGACGTCCTTATAGGCGATGCAGCTGTGCGCGAGATGGGTGGCGGCGAGCTCGTCCATGCCGTGGCCGTGCAGCCCGGCATCGAGATCGAAGCTCATCACGATCGTATCGTCATAGGGCGCGACGCGGATGCCGGCGCGGCCGAGCACGATCATGTCGTACTTGAGGTTATGGCCGATCTTGAGGACGGCGGGGTCCTCCAGCAGCGGCTTGAGCCGGGCGATCGCCTCGGCGCGGTCGAGCTGCACCGGCTTTTCGGCGAACATGTCCGTCCCGCCATGGCCGAGCGGGACATAGCAGGCGAGGTTGGGCGCCAGCGCCATGCTGACCCCGACCAGATCAGCCTGGGTCGCATCGAGCCCGCTCGTCTCGGTATCGATCGCCACCCAGCCCTGGTGGCGCGCGGCGGTGATCCAGCGATCGAGCGCGTCCATGTCGGTCACGGTCTCGTAGCCGTCATGGTTGCAGGGCGGGTCTTCCTCGACGCCCGGCGCCGCGTGCACCTCCACCGGCGCATCGGCGACCGAGGACAGGCGCGAGAGCAAGGTCTTGAAGCCGTGATGCTCGAGGAACGCGCGGAGCGGTGCATCGGGGATGCCCTGCAGCTCCAGCGCCTCCAGCGGCTCGGGCAGCGGCACGTCGCAGGCAAGCGTGACAAGCTTGTGGCTCAGCCGGGCGAGGTCGGCATGCTCGATCAGATTGTCGCGCAGCTTGCCCTTCTTCATGCCCGGTGCTGCGGCGAGCACCGATTCGAGATCGCCATGTTCGAGGATCAGCTTGGCGGCGGTCTTGGGGCCGACGCCCGGCACGCCGGGGACGTTGTCGACGCTGTCGCCCATCAGCGCGAGCACTTCGCCGAGCTTCTCCGGGCCGACGCCGAACTTTTCGCGCGTGTCGTCGGGCCCCATCCGCCGATTGTTCATCGTGTCGAGCATGTCGACGGAAGGGTCCGTCATCAGCTGCATCAGGTCCTTGTCGGAGCTGACGATCGTCACCTGCCAGCCCTGCGCCAGCGCCGCCTTGGTGTAGCTGGCGATCAGGTCGTCGGCCTCCCAGCCCAGCTCCTCGATGCAGGGCAGGCTGAAGGCGCGCGTCGCGTCGCGGATCATTGGAAACTGCGGGACCAGATCTTCCGGCGCCGGCGGGCGGTGCGCCTTGTACTGGTCGTAGAGCTCGTTGCGGAAGGTATGCTCGGACTTGTCGAGAATCACCGCCATATGGGTGGGCCCATCGGCCTTGTGGAGCTCGTCGGCGAGCTTCCACAGCATGCTGGTGTAGCCGTACACCGCCCCCACCGGCTCGCCATGCTTGTTGGTCAGCGGCGGCAGCCGGTGATAGGCGCGGAAGATGTAGCTGGAGCCGTCGACGAGATAGAGATGGGGCATGGGCGGGAGATAGCAGCGCGGTGCGCCGCCGTCATCCCGCCGATGCCTCTGTTTTAGGCCCCAGTTTTAGGCTCTGTTTCAGGCGCCCAGCTGATGCTCGGCGACGACCGCGCGCACCACGCCCTGCATCAGCAGCTGGCGCTCGTTGATCGGCCGCGGCGTGTCGCCGATCATCACCGCCAGCGCATAGGAACGACCGTCGGGCGCGGTAAGCAGCGCGACGTCGTTATAGCCCGCGGTGCGCCCAAACAGGTCCTGCCCGGTGCCGGTCTTGTGGGCGAGCTGCCAGCCCGGCGGCAGCGCGCCGCGCAGGCGGTACTTGCCGGTGTGCGAGGCCTGCATGGTCGCGATCAGCCACTGGGTGGAGACGGGCGAAAGCAGCTCGCCGCGCTTCAGCCGCGCGAGCGCGCCCGCGATGGCGAGCGGCGCCGCGCCGTCGGGCGGATCGGCGACGTAGCGCTGGAAGGCGGCGACGCGCGTCGCGCGGGGCAGCTGGGCGCGGGCGACGGAGAAGCTGTTGCCCATCGAATATTCGGGCTTCCAGGCGGGCAGCCCCGAGGTGCCGAGCTGGAGCAGTTTCTCGCCCGGCCCGAAGCGGATCGAGCCGAGCGCATTGCGCGCGATGAACGATCGCACCGCCGGCGGCCCGCCGACAAGACGCAGCAGCTTGTCGTTGCAGGTATTGTCGCTCATCGTCAGCGCGCGCCGCAGGATCTCGCCCACGGTGCTCTGATAGCCCTGATCGCCCTTCACCAGCGACGCGACGGGCTGGTGGAACAGGGTGAAATCGGCGCGGGTGATGACGAGCGGGTCGTTCAGCCGGATGCGGCCCTGGTCGACCTGGTCGAGCACGGTCATCGCCACCCACAGCTTGGAGACGCTCTGCTGCGGCAGCTTGCGCGCGCCGCCCTGCGAGGCGGTCCAGTTGCGATCGACGCTGGTCACCGCGATGCCGACGACGCCGTCGAAATCATGCGCGATGTCCGAGAGACGATTCACCAGGCCCGCGGGCGGCGGCACTTCGGGGCGGGGCGCGGCCTGGGCACGCGGGATCGGCATCAGCACGCCGTAATTGGGCGCAGGCAGATAGGCGGCGAGTTCGGGGTGTTCGTGGACGGCGCAGCCCAGCAGCATCGCAGGGCCAAGCCCCGCAACGGTCAGCGCACGCTCGACTTTCGAAAACCGGATCTTACGCACCGCAACCAACCTCTTGCCCACCTCCATCATGTGACGGCCCCTAAGGGCGGCAAAGCGCGGGATTCCCGCAATGCGACGAAGCGAGTCGGAGGAGCGACGAGGCGTGGACCTCCCGGAATCGCAATCAAGGCACCAGCACCGTGTCCACCGCCTCCGCCAGCGTCTCCGGATAGTCGAGCGTATAGTGCAGGCCCCGGCTCTCCTTGCGGTGGAGCGCCGAGCGGACGATCAGATCAGCGCTTTCCAGCAGGTTGCGCAGCTCAATCAGGTCGGGGGTGACGCGAAAATGGCCGTAATAGTCGGCGACTTCCTCGCGCAGCAGCTTGATGCGGTGCGCGGCGCGCTCCAGCCGCTTGGTGGTGCGGACGATGCCGACATAGTTCCACATGAAGCGGCGAATCTCGGTCCAGTTCTGCTTGATGACGACTTCCTCGTCGGAATCGGTCACGCGGCTCTCGTCCCAGGGCCGGATCGCCGGCGGCGGCGCGAGCTCGCCCCAATGCGCACTGATGTGATTCGCCACCGCCTCGCCGAACACGAAGCATTCGAGCAGCGAGTTGGACGCCAGGCGATTGGCGCCGTGCAGCCCCGACTGGCTGACCTCGCCCGCGGCATAGAGGCCCGGCAGGTCGGTCCGCCCGTCGCGATCGATCACCACGCCGCCGCAGGTGTAATGCTGGGCGGGGACCACCGGGATGGGCTCCTTCGTCATGTCGATGTCGAGGTCGAGCAGGCGGTGGTAGATGGTCGGGAAATGGTGCTGGACGAAGTCCGCGCCCATATGGCTGATGTCGAGATGGACATAGTCGAGGCCGAGCCGCTTGATCTCATGGTCGATCGCCCGCGCCACGATGTCGCGCGGCGCCAGCTCCAGCCGCGCGTCGAAATCGGGCATGAAGCGGTGCCCCGCTTCCTCGCCGGCATCGGGGGGCAGCAGCAGGTGGCCGCCCTCGCCGCGCACCGCCTCGGTGATCAGGAAGTTCTTGACGTCGAGATTGTACAGGCAGGTCGGATGGAACTGCATCATCTCCATGTTCGAGATGCGGCAGCCCGCGCGCCACGCCATCGCAATGCCGTCCCCGGTCGCGCCGCGCGGGGCGGTGGAGAAGAGATAGGTGCGCCCCGCCCCGCCCGTCGCCAGCACGGTCGCCCGGGCGGTGAACAGCTCGACCCGGTTGGTCGCGCGGTTGAAGGCATAGACGCCCCAGACATTGCCCGCGCCCGAATAGCGGAGTTCGTGCCGGCTGGTGGCGAGGTCGATCACCACCATGTCGGGCACGAGCGTGATGTTCGGATGCGCCTGCGCGGCGCGGAGCAAAGCGGTCTGCACGGCGAGGCCGGTCGCGTCGTCGACATGCGCGATGCGGCGATGGCTGTGGCCGCCCTCGCGGGTGAGGTGCAGCGCATTGCCCTCGGTATTGAACGGCACCCCGAGCTGGACCAGCCGCTCGATCGCGGCGGGCGCATTCTCGACCACCATCTCCACCGTCGCGCGATCGTTGAGGCCGGCGCCGGCGACCATCGTGTCCTCGATATGGCTCTCGAAGGTGTCGCCGTCTTCCAGCACCGCGGCGATGCCGCCCTGCGCCCAGGCGGTCGAGCCCTCGGCAAAGCCGCCCTTGGCCAGCACCGTCACCTTGAACCTGTCCGCCAGATGGAGCGCGGTGGTAAGCCCCGCCGCGCCGGAACCGAGGACCAGGACATCGCTTTCGTGGGTGGTGTCGGACAAAGAGGCACTCCTTTGCGGCGCTTTAAGCCCGCATGGGGCGGGTTCCGCAATCCCTACCCTTGGACCATAGGGGTTAGCGAAGAGGAGAGATGCATGCGGTTAGGCTGGTGGATCGGAGTGGCGGCGCTGTTCGGCAGCGGCTCGGCGCAGGCGGCGACGTGTCGGCTTGGGCCAGCGGGGACGACGGTGCCGGTGGCGATCGAAGGCACCGGGCGCTCGATGCTGGTGCATGTGCCTGCCGGTCGCAGCGCCGCCCGGCTGCCTTTGGTGTTCGTGTTCCACGGCAGCACCGGCAAGGGCCGCGACATCCTCGACCAATCGAAGCTGGAGGCGACCGCGGACCGCCACGGCTTCCTCCTCGCCGCGCCCGATGGCGGCATTCCGGCGGAAGGCGGTTTCGTGTGGAACATCCCGGGCGTGCCGACGGTGACCGGCAAGATCCCCGGCCCCGACGATGCCGACGACGTCGCCTTCGTGCAGACCGCGATCGACCAGCTGGCGACCAAGGGCTGCGTGGATCGCGCGCGCATCTACGCCACGGGCTATTCGGGCGGCGGGCGGATGACCTCCTGGCTCGGCTGCGTCGCGGCCGACCGCTTCGCCGCGATCGCCCCGGTGGTGGGCCTGCGCGCCGGCAATCCGCGCAAGGACCTGCCCCGCGTCCCCGATCCGGCGACCTGCACGCCATCGCGGCCGATCCCGGTGCTGGCCTTCGCCGGCGATGCCGACACCACCAACCCCGTGCAGGGCGGCGGCGCGGGCTATTGGCAGTACACGATGCACACCGCGCTGGTCCGCTGGGCGGACCTGAACGGGTGCCGAGTTGGGCCGGTGGAGCGCGAAGTTTCGACCGACGTGAAGGAGGAACGATTCAGCCGCTGCTCGGGCGGCGCGGACGCGGCCGGCCGGGTGAAGCAGGGCGCGGGCCATGTTTGGGTAGCGGACAATGAGGCGATGTGGAGCTTCTTCGCGAAGCACCGGCGGTGAGCAGGTCTGATATTAAGCGGGACGCCGAGCCCAACCTCGTCGCGGGCGGATGGCTCTAAGCAACCGCCGATGGTGGGGAAACTGGCAGCGCCCTCCTGACATCGGTTGCGTTGTGCGCGTTCGGACCAAATGCCAAGGTGGCTTCGTGACCACTCCATCTGACCGCGCGCGCTTCGACCGCCTCTTCGAAAAAGCCCTTAGAATCCGTCATGAACGAAAGATCGGGGTGTGGCGGCCGATAGTTTGGCATCTTGCCTTGCGCCATTATCCAGATGCCATGATAGAAATAGCTGACTTGCTTGCCGAGGGCGACGACCTGGGCGCATTCGGCAAGGCCGCAGACCCGTTCAGCCCTGCCGGCCTGTATCGGCGAGCTTGGGCAAGCGGGAACGCCAGAGCTGCGGCGAACGCCGCCGTGAGCAGCTTCAATCGCAACGACATGTTGAACTATCGCAGGTGGCTACACCATGCGGCCAACGCTGGCGGTACAGAGGCTGCGGCGGAGTTACGAAGCTTTGAAACGCGCCTGTGGCACGGAGCGGCTCGAAAAATTAGACGTCTGCGGCCGTATCAGAAGCGGGACCGGTCAAGGTAACGCGGCAATTCGTTCCCCCTACGCCGCCCGCGTCAGGTTCAGGAACACATCCTCGAGGTCCGCCTCGCGCGTCGAGACGTCGACGATCCCCAGCCCCGCCGCCTGCACCGCGCCCAGCACTTCGCCGGCGTTCGCCTGGTCCTTGCGGTAGGTGATCACCAACACCCGCTCGCCCTTCAGCTCCACCTTCTGGAAGCAGGCATTGTCCGGTGCCGCCGCGATATCGCGGTCCACCGTCACCTCGACCACCTTTTCCTGCGCCATGCCCACCAGCTCGCGCGTCGGCTTGTTGGCGATCAGCTGGCCGTGG
Organism: Sphingomonas sp. ABOLE; assembly: GCF_003950455.1. NCBI lineage: Bacteria > Pseudomonadati > Pseudomonadota > Alphaproteobacteria > Sphingomonadales > Sphingomonadaceae > Sphingomonas > Sphingomonas sp. ABOLE. Next base: position 198,733 of record NZ_QQWY01000002.1, on the reverse strand, counting down.
TTGATGATCGCGATGCGGTCGCACAGCTCCTCGGCCTCTTCGAGATAGTGCGTCGTCAGCACCACGGTCACGCCGCGCTGGTTGAGCTGCTTCACATAGGCCCAGAGCTGCTGGCGCAGCTCCACGTCGACGCCCGCGGTCGGCTCGTCGAGCACGATGATCGGCGGCGAATGCACCATCGCCTTGGCGACCATCAGCCGCCGCTTCATGCCGCCCGACAGCGTGCGCGAATAGGCATTGGCCTTGTCCTCGAGATGCACCGCGCGGAGCAGCGCCATTGCGTCGAACCTGTCCTTGCGCACGCCGTACAGGCCCGCCTGGATCTCCAGCGTCTCCTTGGGCGTGAAGAAGGGGTCGAACAGAATCTCCTGGTTGACGATGCCGATGCTCGCCTTGGCGTTGCGCGGGTGGGCGTCGATGTCGAAGCCCCAGATCGAGACCTTGCCGTCGGTCTTGTTGACCAGCCCCGCCAGGATGTTGATCAGCGTCGACTTGCCCGCGCCGTTGGGGCCGAGCAGTCCGAAGATCTGCCCGCGCGGCACCTCGAAGCTCACCCCGTCCAGCGCGCGCTTGCCGCCGGAATAGGTCTTGCAGAGAGTGTCGATCGCGATCGCAGCCTGGGTCATGGCCGGCAGCTTTAAGACCCTGCGCATCCGATTGCGAGCCCCCGCGCGCTTTGCTAAGGCGCGGGACATGATCGCCCCGCCCGAAGTCATCCGCACCGCCCAGTCCCGCGTCGCCTGCGACGGCACCGGCCCCGGCCTGCCGGCCGCGCTCGGCCACCCGCGCGTCTATCTGCAGATCGACGAGCATGGCTATGTCGATTGCGGCTATTGCGACCGCCGCTTCGTGCTGATCGGCGGCCCCGCCGACGGCGCCGACCAAGGCCAGCTGCCCGATCATCCGGCAGGCGCCAGCATCTAAGCGAAAAGCGCAGCCAGATCGGTCCAGTTTCGAGCGCGCCTCGTAGCACCTTCACGCTATGATGCCGCTAGGAAGGAATTAGCGTGATCGGCTGCAGCTTGGTGCTCCTGTCGATTGGGATCGGCCTCACGCTCGCCGGCCTGATAGTGCGCCTGCACGAAAGGACGGATCGGGGCTGATCGTCGCGCGGATGCGTGACTCTTCGATTACGCCTCCTATATCGGTAGGATGAGCATTCCCACCGATCCCCGCGCTTTCCTCTATCGCGACGGGCTCGATCCCGATGCCGCCATTCGCCTGACCGCCGATGCGCTGGGCCAGGCCGAGGATGGCGAGCTCTATCTGCAATATCGCAAGTCCGAGGCATTCGGCTTCGACGACGGCCGGCTGAAGACCGCCGCCTATGACACGCAATCGGGCTTCGGCCTGCGCGCGGTCTCGGGCGAGACGACGGCCTTCGCCCACGCCAACGAGATCAGCGCCGCCGCGATCCGCCGCGCTGCCGAGACGATGGCGCTGATCGATCCCGCCAAGCAGGGCAAGGCGCCCCCCCCCCAGGGCAATAACCGCCACCTCTACACCGATGCCGATCCGCTCGATCTGGTGCCCTTCGCCGACAAGGTGAATCTGTGCCAGACAATCGACGCCGCCGCCCGCGCCCGCGATCCGCGGGTGAAGCAGGTGTCGGTCAGCCTCACCGGCCAGTGGAGCGTCGTGGAAGTGGTGCGCGCCGACGGCTTCGTCGCCACCGATGTGCGGCCGCTGGTGCGGCTCAACGTCTCGGTGGTGGTCGAGCAGAACGGCCGCCGCGAGACGGGCAGCTTCGGCACCGGCGGGCGGGTGGTCTATGATCTCCTCTTCCAGCCCGAGACCTGGAACCGTGCGATCGACGAGGCCCTGGCGCAGGCGGTGGTCAATCTCGATGCGGTTGCGGCCCCGGCGGGCGACATGACCGTGCTGTGCGGCCCCGGCTGGCCGGGCGTGCTGCTGCACGAGGCGGTGGGCCATGGCCTGGAGGGCGACTTCAACCGCAAGGGCACCAGCGCCTTTTCCGGCCGCATCGGCGAACGTGTCGCGGCACCGGGCGTGACCGTGGTCGACGACGGCTCGATCCATGATCGCCGCGGCTCGCTCTCGATCGACGACGAAGGCACGCCGACGCGCGAGACGGTGCTGATCGAGGACGGCATCCTCAAGGGCTATATGCAGGACCGCCTCAACGCCCGGCTGATGGGCGTCGAGCCGACCGGCAACGGCCGCCGCGAAAGCTTCCAGCACGCGCCGATGCCGCGGATGACCAACACCTTCATGAAGGGCGGCAAGGACGATCCCGCCGAGCTGCTCTCGCGCGTCAAGAAGGGCATCTACGCCAAGAGCTTCGGCGGCGGCCAGGTCGACATCGTCTCGGGCAAGTTCGTCTTCTCCTGCACCGAGGCGTACCTCATCGAGAACGGCAAGCTGGGCGCCCCGATCAAGGGCGCGACGCTGATCGGCGACGGGCCGACCGTGCTCCACCGCGTGACCGGCATCGGCAACGACTTCGCGCTCGACGAGGGCGTCGGCATGTGCGGCAAGGGCGGGCAGTCGGTGCCGGCCGGCGTCGGGCAGCCGACGCTGCTGGTGGAAGGCCTGACGGTCGGCGGGACGGCGGCGTGATCAGCCGCTGCCGGTAAGCACGTCGATCGCGCCGAGGATACGGAAACGCTCCTCGGCCAGCGATCCGACCCGCTCGCGGAGTTCCGCAGTGCGGATCGCGGCGGCGAATTCCGTCATCAGGACCCACGTCTCGCCGTTGATGTCGAATTGCGGGTGAAGGCGCGGCGTCGTCGGGGCGCTTTCGCCGGGCTTCGCGAGCGGGATGACGAAGCGCGTACCGATCGTTGCGAGATCATCGGCCTGACAGTCGATCACCAAGCCGCCGGCTGCCAGCCGATGCACGTCGAACTGCGCCATTAGAACAGACGATAGCGCTCGAGCGGCAATCCGTTCTCTTCGACCCAGCGATTATGGGCTTCCGCCCATTCGCGATTTTCCTCCGCCCAACGCCGGTCACGCTCTGCCTTGGCGGCCGCGCGTATAGCGGCTTCGCAGACCTGGGAGAGATTGAGGCCCACTTCACGCCCTGCAGCCACCACGCCCGTATCGAGCGACAGGTTCACCGCCTTGCGCTTGCCGGATGCGATCGGATCGTGCTTCATGCGGATAAGCTATGCGCATGCCCCATGCGCGTCAATCATCGGAGGCCGGCATGGCGCTCGTCGAACTCGGCCGGTTCAACCGGCAGGAAGCCTTCATCGTCCAGGGGCGGCTGGAGGATGAGGACATCCCGAGCTTCGTGTTCGACGCCGGCGCCAGCATCGCCGACGGCAGCTATCTGCTGATCCCGGTGCGGGTGATGGTCGACGACGAGGACCTCGCTGACGCGCGTGCCATCGTCGATGCGGCGGGTGGCCCTACGCCGTAATCCCCTGGAGCAGCTTGGGCACGTCGCCGCTCTCGCCGCGCGCCTCGCCCATGAACCAGGACTTGAGCGGCGGGATCCGATCCACCGCCGACAGGCCGAAGCGCCGCACGGCATTGGGCATCGCGCCGGGGATGCCGAACAGCCGGGTGAGCCCGTCGGTCGCCAGCGCCACCATGAAGGTGTCGAGCCCGCGCCAGCGCTGGTAGCGCGCGAGCAGCTCGGGATCGCCCATATCGAGCCCGAGCCTTTTGCCGTCGACCAGCACCTCGACCAAGGTCGCCACGTCGCGGAAGCCGACATTGACGCCCTGCCCCGCGATCGGATGGATGCCGTGCGCCGCGTCGCCGACCAGCGCCAGCCGCTCGGCGGTGATCCAGGCGGCGTGGTGGAAGCCGAGCGGGTAGGAAGAGCGCGACGACAGCGGCCCCAGCTTGCCGAGGAACCCGCCCATCTTCTTCTCCGCCTCGGCCAGATAGGCGCGATCGGAAATCTTGTGCATTGCCGCCGCGTCGCGGGCGTGCACCGTCCACACCACCGCCGAGCGATGGCCGTTTGCGTCGTCGAGCAGCGGCAGGATCGCGAACGGGCCTTGGGGATAGAAGATCTCGTAGGCGATGTTTTCGTGGCTGCGCTCGTGGCCCAGCGTCGCGATCATCGCGGCGTGGTTGTAGGTCCAGCGCGCGACCTTGAAGCCGGCCGAATCGCGGGTCGGCGAGTTGCGCCCCTCCGCCGCGATCAGCAGCTGCGCGCGCACCGTCGCGCCCGAATCGAGCGTCGCGACCACGCCGTGGGCCCCGCGCTCGACCGAGACCGCGCGGGTCTGCATCCGCACGTCCGCCAACGGCGCGGCCTGCGCCGCCTCGTAGAGCGCGGTGCGCAGCACGCGGTTTTCGAACATATGACCGAGCGCGCCGTCATCGTCCTCCGGCGCGAAATCGAGCTTGCCCGGTGCCAGCCCGTCGGAGACGCGGATGCCTTCGATCGGGCACCCCTTCCCCGCCAGCCGTCCGGCAACGCCGATCGCCTCGAACATCCGCATCGGCGCGCTCGCGATAGCGGAGGCGCGGCCGTCGAAGGTCGCGGCAAGGATGGTTTCCGGGTTTGCCGGATCGATCACGATCGAGCTGATGCCATGCGCATCGAGCGCCGTTGCGAGCGCGCTGCCGACCAGCCCGCCGCCGAGGATGAGAATGTCCGCCTGGTCCATGCGCCTGCCCTAGCAGGTTCGCACGCGCCTGCCAGCCGTCAACAGGTGCAGGGGCGGCAAACCGCTGCACCTGCGCGACCTCAATGCTGGTGCAACCGCTCGATGAAGCCATCCATCCGCTTGGCGAGGAAGCCGGGCGAATAGCTGTCGCGATAGTTGCGCGGATCGGCCTTGGTCGAGGCCATCGGCTCGAACGGCGTGAAGCTGGTGGTTAGCGCGACCGCGCCGCCCATCGTCCCCGCGCCCTGGATCGCCAGCGTCAGCTCGGTGACGTGGAGGATGAAATCGGGCGGGATCGGGCACGGCTCGCCCATCCGCAGCGCGCGCGCGGTCTCGGCGACGCCGAGCATCTTGTCCTGCGCGCCCACCTCGCGGCGCTTGGCGCCGGCGACCAGCTTCTTGAAGAATGAGGTCTTGCCCGCGGCATTGGCGCGCATCGTCGCGAACGACTTCCAATGGCGCACGAAGGGCAGCACCCGTCCGCCCGCCGAACAGCGGCTGGAGCCGCAGGCTGCGCGCTTTGCGGGCGTTGAGGCTGAGCTGCGAGAAGCGCTCGAGGAACACCGGCGACTGGTAATGCCGATAGGTATCGGTGCTCAGCTCGCCCTCGTCGCCGATCACCCGCATGCGGTGGTCTGCCGGCGCCGCGATGCTGCAGGTGACGCGCGCGGTGACGCCGCTGACGAAATCGAGCGTTGCGACCGAGAAATCGGGCGTGTCCGCCGGGTGCATCGGCTGGTCGGTCTTGTGCGGCACCACCACCTTGGAGAAGGCGGTGACGGAGCGCACCGGGCCGAACATCGCCAGCATCCACACCAGGTGATAGCCGACATGCTCGAAGGTGCAGCCCATTTCGTACTCGTGGATGTACGGCCAGGGTGCACCGGTGCGGCTGCGCCAGGTCTCGGGCTTCATCAGGTAGATGGGGTTGTCGTCGAACTCGGCATAGATCAGCAGCGGCTTGCCGATCGCGCCGTCGCGCACGGCCTTCCACATCGTCTGGACGCTGTCGCTGAGGAAGTTGCACGGCGCGCTCGACAGGACGAGTCCGCGCTCCTCGGCGATGCGGAACAGCGTGCGCGCCTCTTCCAGATCGGTGGTGAGCGGCTTTTCCGAATAGACGTGCTTGCCGCCTTCGAGCAGCGCGCGGGTCAGCTCGAAATGGGCCTCGATGCTGGTGAGGTTGAGCACCAGCGTCACCGTGGGATCGTCGAGGATCGCCTGGAGGTCGGGATAGACCGAGAAGCCGTAATAGTCCGAGACCTTGGCCGAGCGGGCTAGATCGATGTCGTACACGCCGCGCACGTCGATCTCCGGGTGCGCCCAGGCGGTGGTCATGTAATGGTCGAACACATAGCCGCAGCCGATGATGGCCACGCCCGTCTTGCCCGTGCTTTCACCCTGCATCTTCATTTGCCCTGTCCCCCGATCCGTTCGCGCACTGTATCCATGGTTTCCATCACCGCGATGCTGTCGTTCAAGGTCATCTCCGGACTCTCCTGGAGCCCCGCGGCGAGGCAGCGGCCGACTTCCTCGACCTGATAGTGATAGCCGTTGCCGGCGAACAGCTGCCGGTCGACCTTGCCGGAGCGCGTCAGCAGGCCGTGCCACTGCGACAGCTTCTGCGGCAGCCCCTGCTCGCGGAGCAACGCCTTGCGGCCGAGCCCGGTGTCGCTCCCCTTTCGCCGCGGTGCCATCCGCTGGAGCCGCACGCCATAGGGGCGGAAGATCGGGCCCTCGAACGCGATGCTGCCATGCGTCCCGCCGATCCGCAGGCCATTGTCGCCGAGCGCGCGCAGGCTGGTGTTGACCGTCGCCACCGCCCCGCCGGCGAAGCGCAGGCTGATCGCCGCGTCTTCCTCGACGCCAGTGTCGCCGATCCGGCCGAACGCCTCCACGCCCTCGGGCGCGCCGAACAGCCAGTGGAGCAGCGAGATCGGATAGACGCCGAGCTGGGCGAGCGCCCCGCCGCCGCGCTGCGGATCGAAGCTGGTATTCGCGGCATCAGGTTCGTTGGTGAAGCAGAATGCGCCATGCGCCTGGCGCACCTCGCCGATCGCGCCGTCGCGGATCAGGTCGCGCAGGCGGCGGGCGGCGGGATTGAAGCGCGTCCACATCGCTTCCATGCAGAACACGCCCTGCGCGCGCGCCGCGTCGGCGATCCGCCGCGCCTCCGCCACCGAGGATGCGAACGGCTTCTCGATCAGCACCGCCTTGCCCGCCTCGATGCAGGCGATCGCGTGCCGCGCATGTTCGGAGGGCGGCGTGGCGATATAGGCCACATCGAAGGGCGACGCCGCGGTAACGCTGTCATAGCCCTCGGCCACCTCGGGAATGCCGAAAGCCTGGGCGAAACGCCGGCCCGATTCCGCGCTGCGCGACACCACCAGCTGCGGCTTGGCGCCCTTGGCATGGCGAAGCCCGGAGACGAACTTCGCCGAAATCCCGCCGGTGCCGAATATCGCCCAACGTGTATCCACCACTGAATCCCCCAAGGTCCTTGCCGCGTCGTGCCGGTAGCCAGGGAATCCCGGCTCCGTTGCTGATAATGCTCGCGGTTTCCACCAAAAGCAGCCACCGCGGATACGTTCCACAGGCGCACCGATTCCGATGCGCGGTTCGTTAACGGCATAGCAGGGATGAACTTGCTGCGCTGCAAAATGTTCGACGAGTCGAGTCCCGGACGCGATGGTACGCGTGCCGTACAGCGCCGCGCCTTGACGCCGGAGTCCGCAGGCGCGATGATTCCGCAACGTTTTTCCTTACAGATCCGGAGGCTGGGCGATGGCGTCCCGCGCAGAGGCGCCGCATTGGCGCGACACGATGAAGGCGGGCGTCCGTCGCGGCGGATTCGTCCTGGCGGGCACGGCGCTGTTCGTGCTGACGGTCGCGCTCGTGCTGGCGCTGCTGAGCTATCACGCCTCCGATCCGGCGCTGAACACCGCCGCCGGCGGCCCAGCACGCAACTGGCTGGGCCCGGTTGGCGCGTGGATCGCAGACATCCTCTACACGCTGGTCGGCCTGCCGGTGCTGCTGCTCGCCCCCGTCGGCCTGCTTGCCGCCCACCGGATGATGATCGACCGCCCGATCGAGCACCCGCGCCGGATGATCGGCAACGCGCTCGCCGCCGCCGCGCTCGCCGCGATCGGGCTGGGGCTGCTCCATTTCGATTGGTCGCTCCCGCTCGACTGGCGCCTGCCCGCCGGCATGGGCGGCATGATCGGGCTGTCGATCGCCGGCGGCATCGACTGGCTGATCGGGCTCGCCGGCGATCCGGCGGTGTCCTTCTGGGTCGGCCGCGGCATCGGCTTGCTGCTGCTGCTCGGCGGGCTGTGGCTGTGGTGGATGCGGCTGGAGTTCGCCTCGCCCCTGCGCCTGTTCCGCCTGCCGCGCTTCACCCGCTCCAGCGGTGAGGAGCGGATCGTCGCGGTCCCGGAGGGCACCGGCTTCCGCGCCCGGCCGCAGACCGCGCTGGTGTTCGACGAAGGTCCGGACGAGGACGACGACCTGCCCTTCGATCGCGACCCGCCCCGCGCCGCCGAACCGCGCCGCGTCGTGGTGCCGGACAATCGCCCCGGCCCGGTGATCGCCGATCGCACCGTCTCCACGGCGCCTGCCCGCGCCAAGCCGCCGGTGCAGGCCGCGCTCGACTTCAAAGACAGCTACCAGCTGCCCCCGCTCGACCTGCTCACCCCGCCGCCGGCCAACCGCACCGCGACGGTCGACAAGGCCGCGCTGGAGCGCAACGCCCGGCTGCTCGAAAGCGTGCTCGAGGACTTCCACGTGAAGGGCGAGATCGTCGAGGTCCGCCCCGGGCCGGTCGTCACCATGTACGAGCTGGAGCCGGCGAGCGGCATCAAGGCCAGCCGGGTCATCCAGCTGGCCGACGATATCGCCCGCAACATGAGCGCGATTTCCGCCCGTGTCGCCACCATCCCCGGCCGCACCGTGATGGGCATCGAGCTGCCCAATGCGACGCGTGAGAGCGTGAGCCTGCACGAGCTGATCGGCAGTCAGCAGTTCGAGGAACAGGGCGCGACCCTGCCGGTGGTGCTCGGCAAGAACATCGCCGGCGAGCCGGTGATCGCCGATCTGGCGCCGATGCCGCATCTGCTCGTTGCCGGTACCACCGGCTCGGGCAAGTCGGTGGGGCTCAACTGCATGATCCTGTCGCTGCTCTATCGGCTCACGCCCGAGCAGTGCCGGCTGATCATGATCGATCCGAAGATGCTGGAACTCAGCATGTACAAGGACATCCCCCACCTCCTCGCCGATGTGGTGACCGATCCGCCCAAGGCGGTGCGCGCGCTCAAATGGGCGGTGGAGCAGATGGAGGATCGCTACCGGATGATGGCCTCGGTCAACGTCCGCAGCCTGGCGAGCTACAACGACAAGGTGCGCACCGCCAAGGCCAAGGGCCAGACGCTCGGCCGCAAGGTGCAGGTCGGCTATGATCCGGAGACCGGCAAGCCGATCTACGAGGAAGAGACGCTCGACCTGCAGGTGCTGCCGCTGATCGTCGTCATCGTCGACGAGCTGGCCGACCTGATGATGACCGCAGGCAAGGAAGTTGAATTCCTGATCCAGCGGCTGGCGCAGAAGGCACGCGCCGCGGGCATCCACCTGATCATGGCGACGCAGCGCCCGTCGGTCGACGTCATCACCGGCGTGATCAAGGCGAACCTGCCGACCCGAATCAGCTTCCACGTCACCTCGAAGATCGATTCGCGTACCATCCTCGGCGAGCAGGGCGCCGAGCAGCTGCTGGGCAAGGGCGACATGCTCTACATGTCCGGCGGCAAGGGCATCACCCGCGTCCACGGGCCCTTCGTCAGCGACGACGAGGTCCAGGCGGTCACCGATTTCTGGCGATCGCAGGGCGCGCCGGATTACATCTCGGCGGTCACCGAGGAGCCCGAGGACGGCGGCTTCACCCTGGAAGGCGCGCCCGACGGCGAGGACAGCCCCGAGGAGCAGACCTATCGCCGCGCGGTGCAGCTGGTGGCGGAAAGCCAGAAGGCTTCGACCTCGTGGCTGCAGCGCCAGCTCCGCGTCGGCTACAACTCGGCGGCACGGCTGATCGAGCGCATGGAGCGCGAGAATTTCGTCTCCAAGCCGGACCATGTCGGCCGCCGCGAGGTGCTGATGGATACCGACGGTCGGCCGCTCTAAGGCAAGCCGTAACGGGATCGAATCGGGGCGGTACCGGGTTCACAGCCCGTTCAAGCCCCGCCCGCTACCCGGGCGACCAGCAATTCGGAGACTATCCCCGTGTTTTCCCGTCCCTTGGCCCTGTCCTTGCTCGCCGCGCCGCTGCTCGTCGCGGCCGCGCCGGCGCCCGAGTTCGCCCAGGTCCAGCAGCATCTCAAGGCGGTCACCAGCATGACCGCGGACTTCACCCAGGAAGACCGCAACGGTCGTGTCGTCGCCGGCACGATGACGCTCAAGCGCCCCGGCAAGATCCGCTTCCAATATGAAAAGGGCATCCCGCAGCTGATCGTCGCGGACGGCAGCAGCCTTTATTTCATCGACTACCAGGTGCGGCAGGTGCAGCGCTGGCCGATCGGCAACTCGCCGCTCCGCGTGCTGCTCGATCCGAATCGCGACATCAGCGGCTATGCGACGGTGAAGCCCACCGCCGATCCGCGCGTCGTCTCGGTCGAGGTGCACGACAACAAGCATCCCGAATATGGCCGGATCACCCTCGTCTTCCAGAAGGATGCGGCAGCGCCCGCGGGTCTCAAGCTCCAGGGCTGGGTCGCGCTCGACGCGCAGAACAACCGCACCACGATCCGGCTGAGCAACCAGCGCTTCAACGTGCCCGTCGCTGATTCGAGCTTCCGCTGGACCGATCCGCGACCGCAGGGCCGCACGCACTAATTTCGTTTTCCGTGCAATCGTTCATCCAAGCGACAGGTTCGCCGGTCTAAGAGCGTAGCGCGGATGGGGTTTTTGCCCGGGATTTTTCCCCCTGTTGCCTGGGCCTGGTACCCCTTCCCGCCTGCGTGACGAACGCTAGGTCGGCCCTCGCTCCATTGCCCCCGGAGCGGGGGCCTTTCCTTTTCCGGCTGGTCTGGCGCTGGCGCGAAGAATCGCTACATCGGCGCGCGTGAAGATCGCCTCCTGGAACATCAACTCCGTCCGCTTCCGCATCGCCATCGTCGAGCAGTTTCTGCGCGAGGAAGCCCCCGACATATTGTGTCTCCAGGAGACCAAGGTGATCGACGGCGATTTTCCCGAGGCGCCGTTCCATGCGCTCGGCTATGGCCACGTCATCAAGCACGGCCAGCGGATGCACCACGGCGTCGCGATCGTCTCCCGCGTGCCGCTGGTCGAGGACGACCGGCTCGACTGGCAGGCCAACCAGGAAGCGCGGCACGTCGGCGTGCGGCTGCCCAATGGCGTGCGACTCGAGAATGTCTATGTCCCCGCCGGCGGCGACGTGCCCGATCGGGCAGTGAACCCCAAATTCGGCCAGAAGCTCGATTTCGTCCAGCGGATGACCGAATGGTCCGAGGCGCTGTCGGTGCCGACGATCCTCACCGGCGACTTCAACATCGCCCCGCTCGAATCGGACGTGTGGAGCCACAAGCAGCTGCTCGACGTGGTCAGCCATACGCCGATCGAGGTCGAAGCGCTGGGCCGGCTGCAGGCGGCGCATGGCTGGGTCGACCTCGGCCGCAAGTTCATCCCGGCGCCGGCGCGCTATTACAGCTGGTGGAGCTACCGGGCGAAGGACTGGGCCGCCTCCGATCGCGGGCGCCGACTCGACCATATGTGGGCCAGCCCCGAGGTTGCGGAGAAGGCCGTCGCACACAAGGTATGCGAGCCGTGCCGCTCGTGGCTCAAGCCCTCGGACCATGTGCCGATCGTGACGGAGTTCGACTTTTGAACAACGCCCGCGCCGCCGCCGAAGCCGTGGACGCGCTGCGTCGCGGCTGGCCGATCGCCATCCGGGGGACGGAAGGCACGCTAAGGCTGCTGGCGATCGAGACCGGCGATGGCACGCGGCTGGCGTCGTTCGATCCCGCCGGCACCGCGCCGGTGCTGCTCTCGGCAGGCCGCGCGGCGACGCTCAAGCTCGCCAACCAGCGCGATGCGGCGACACCCGATGCGCCGGTGCTGGTCGAGCGCGTGGCGTGGCTCGACTTCGACGCGGCGACGGCGCTCGCCGATCCGCAATTCGACCTCGCGACGCCGCTCAAGGGCCCGTTCCGCGCGATTCCGGTGGTGCAGACCGATGCCGCGACGGCAGCGCTGCGGCTGGCCCGAATCGCGGGGCTGCTGCCGGCCTTCTTCGTGCTCGAAGGCGATGCCGAGCACGCCATCACCCTTGCCGATATCGACGCGCATGAGGATGCCGATCGCCTGCGCATCGTCGGCCGCGCGCGGCTGCCGGTGGAGGCGGCCGAAGACGCCGAGATCGTCGCCTTCCGCACCGACGAGATGCCGGGCGAGCATATCGCGCTGCTGATCGGCCAGCCGAACGGCGAGGCGCCCTTGGTGCGGCTCCACAGCGAATGCCTGACCGGCGACATGCTCGGCAGCCTCAAATGCGATTGCGGCCCGCAGCTCAAGGCAGCGATCGCCGAGATTGCCAAGAGCGGCTGGGGCATCCTGCTCTATCTGCGCCAGGAAGGCCGCGGCATCGGCCTGATCAACAAGCTGCGCGCCTATGCGCTGCAGGACCAAGGGTTCGACACGGTCGACGCCAACACCCGGCTCGGCTTTGCGATCGACGCGCGCAACTTCCGGGTGGCGGCGCGGATGCTGAGCCTGCTCGGCCAGCCGCGCATCCGGCTGCTCACCAACAATCCCCAGAAGGTGGAGACGCTGCGCGCCGCAGGTGTCGATGTGCTGGAGCGGGTGCCGCACGTGCTACCGGCAAACCCGCACAATGCGCGTTATCTCGCGACCAAGCGCGACCGGACCGGGCACGAGTTCTGAGCCTCCCGTGCTCCTGCGAAAGCAGGAGCTCGGCGACATCGTCAGGCTATCAGCCGCGCGACCTCGTCGAAATCGTGCGCGATATGGTGCACGCCCAGCGCCTTGAGCCGCGCGCCATGGTCCGCGGCGCAGTGCGAACCCGCGCACAGCCCGATCACCGTCGCGCCCGAGGCGACCGCCCCCTTCACGCCTACCGGCGAATCCTCCAGGATCACGCACTCCGCGATCGGCACGCCCAGCGCGGCGGCCGCGTGAAGGTAGAGGTCCGGGGCGGGCTTGCCGTTGGCGACATGCTCGCGGCCGCTGAACAGCTTGTCGCCGAACAGGTCGCGCACCCCCAGATGGCGAAGATGCGTGTCGAGCCAATGGGTCGGGCTAGACGACGCAATTGCCTTGGGCAGATCGGTGGGCAGGCTCTCCAGGAAGCGCAGCGCACCGGCCACCGCCGGCAACCCCTCCGCCAAGGCGCGGGCATCTTCCTCCGCACGGGCTTCATGGAAGCCTTCGGGAATCGCGCGGCCGATCCAGTGCTCGATCGCGGCAAGGAAATCATCCCCCGCCAGCCCCATGAAGTTCGCCATCGAGTGTTCGGGCGTGGTCGGGTGGCCGATGCTGGTCAGATACTCGGCGATCTGCTTGTTGCCGGCATATTCGCTCTCCAGCAGCACGCCGTCGAAGTCGAAGAGAATACCGGCGAAGCGCACCGGAATCATGCTGGGCAGGCGGCGCATCTCATTCATGCGCGGTCTCCGAACAGCGCCGTGCCGACGCGGATATGGGTGGCGCCGAGCGTCACCGCGGTCTCGTAGTCGCTCGACATGCCCATGCTGAGCCCGCCAAGCCCATGGTCGCGCGCCAGCTTGGCGAGCAGCGCGAAATAGGGTGCGGCTTCCAGACCCGCGGGCGGCACGCACATCAGCCCGACGACCGGCAGGCTGGCCGCCTGTGCCTCGGCGAGCAGCGCCGGCAGCTCGGCCACCGGGCAGCCGCCCTTTTGCGGCTCGTCGCCGATATTGACCTGGAGGAAGCAGGCCGGGCGGCGATCGGCCTTGTCCATCGCCTTGGCGAGCGCCGTGACCAACGACGGCCGGTCGACGCCGTGGATCGCATCGAACAGCGCGACGGCTTCGTCGGCCTTGTTCGACTGGAGCTGGCCGACGAGGTGGAGTTCGATGCCCGGCGTCGCCGCGCGCAGCTGCGGCCATTTGCCCTGCGCTTCCTGGACGCGGTTCTCGCCGAACACGCGCTGGCCGGCGGTGATCAGCGGCTGGATCGTCGCGGCGTCGTGGGTCTTGGAAACCGCGATCAGGGTGATGTCGGCGGGCTTGCGGCCGGCGATCTTGGCGGCGCGGGCGATCGCGGTCTGCACCGCGGCGAGCCGCTGGCTGGCATCGTCTTGAAGCATGGGGCGGGCTATAGGCACCCGAATGCCGACCCGCCACCCCCCAATCCCGCGCCTGTGGCTGATGACCGACCCGCGGCTCGGCGACGGGCTGTGGGGCGCACTGGCGCGGTTGCCGCGCGGCAGCGGCGTGATCTTCCGGCATTATCAACTGCCGCCCGCCGAGCGGCGCGCGCTGTTCGCGCGCATCGCTAAGGTCGCCCGGCGGCGGGGGCTCGTACTGCTCCGTGCGGGGGCGGAACCGATGCGCGGCGAGAGGGGCACCCATGGGCGGCACGGGCGCGGACTTACCACCTGGCCGGTGCATTCGCGCCGCGAGGCCATCGCGGCGATGCGCGCGGGCGCCGATGCGCTGCTGGTCTCGCCCGTCTTCCCTACCCGCTCGCACCCTGGCGCGCCGTTACTAGGCCCCGTACGATTCGGCTTGCTGGTCCGCGGCCTCAGCGTACCCGTCATCGCCCTCGGCGGCATGGACACGCACAAGGCCAGGCGACTCAAGCCGCTGGGCATCCATGGCTGGGCGGCGATCGATGGCTGGACCCGCTAGCCGGGCCCGAAGGATCAGAAGTGGAAGGCGGTGCCGATATAGATCGACTGGCTGTCGCGACGCGTATCTTCGTTGAACTGCGTCAGGCGATCGCGCTCGCTCTTGTAGCGCACGCCCGCGGTCACATCGAGGCGACGCGACACCGCATAGGAACCGCCCAGATCGAACGAATAGCTGGGCTTGTCGCCGATCAGCACCGGCGTGCCCGCCAACGGGCGATCCTCGCTCGCGGCGATCCGGCCGCTCAGGCGCTTGCCGGCATAGCTGAGCGCCACTTCGGAACGATCGCGGCTGCCCGGCTGGGTGTTCGCCATGTCGATATGGGTCACGTCGCCCGAAACGGCGAAGCGACGCCAGCCCACCGCGACGCCCAGATTATAGGCGATCGGCGCAAGGCTGACCGAGGCGGGCTTTGCGGTCGCGGAACGGCTCGCAAACTCCACCGCACGATTCGTGCTGGCGCGAACCGCGACATCGACGCCGCGCGCCGAAGCGGTGCGCGACTCGGCCGGGGTGAAGCGGAAGCCCGCGCCGTTCATCCCGCTGCGCGCCAACACGGCGGCGAGCTTGGGATCCGCGGATGCGGGGGTGAACCCGCCAGCGCCCTGCAGCGCCAGGGGTGCGGGGCGAACGGCCGCCTTCAATGCGCGGTCTCGTTCCTGTGCCTGGAGCGTGGGCGCGACGAGGAGCCCGGCGGCGCAGAGCGCCCCCAGCCCAAGTCCCGACATCCAACGTACCAAGCGCATTTGCATACCTCTCTAATGGTTGCCCCTACCATGGAATCAAAGCGACGTTCCACCGGTGGCAGCAATTTTCCCGGAGTGTTGCACGCAACCCACAGAATCGTACCATCTGCGACCAATCGGATACCAGCGCGTCGGCCTTGCTCCCGCCACATCCCGCCCTATAGATGCGGGCACTCATTCCCTTGCCCGGTAGGAAGTACGACGTCCATGAACCGCCTGTTGCGCTTTGCGATCCTGGGGTCGCTCGCTGTTTCCGCCGCCGCCTGCAGCCACAAGTCGCGCCCCAATGCCGACCTCGCAGCGTCGAAGGTGACGACGATCGGCGTCAACGCCTATCTGTGGCGCGCCACGCTGGACACGCTGAGCTTCATGCCGCTGCTCCAGACCGATTCGAACGGCGGCGTAATCGTCACCGACTGGTATGTGAATCCCAACGTCCCGACCGAGCGGATGAAGGTGACGGTGACCGTGCTCGACCAGGATCTGCGCGCCGATGCGCTGCGGGTCGCGGCGCTGCGCGAAGTCAACCGCAACGGCGCCTGGGTCTCGGCCCCCGTGCAGGCCGCCACCGTCCAGAAGCTCGAGGACATCATCCTGACCCGTGCACGCGACCTGCGCCGCGCGGCCGTCGCCAACTAACCGGAAGTTCATAATGGCGTCACGCTTCAATCCCTTGAAGGCGGACGCGACGTGGCAGAAGGCGTGGGAGGAAAACCGCACCTTCGCCGCCCGCGACGATTCGCCCAAGCCGAAGTCCTACGTGCTCGAGATGTTCCCCTATCCTTCGGGGCGCATCCATATGGGCCATGTGCGCAACTACACGATGGGCGACGTGCTGGCGCGCTTCCGCCGGATGAAGGGCATGGAAGTGCTCCATCCGATGGGCTGGGACGCCTTCGGCATGCCGGCCGAAAATGCCGCGATGGAAAAGAAGGTCCATCCCGGCGCCTGGACCCGCCAGAACATCGCGACGATGAAGGCGCAGCTCAAGCGCCTCGGCTTCGCGCTCGACTGGACGCGCGAGATCGCCACCTGCGAGCCCGACTATTACGGCCAGGAACAGGCGCTGTTCCTCGACCTGTACGAGGCGGGCCTGGTCTATCGCAAGGAAAGCGCGGTCAACTGGGATCCGGTCGACATGACCGTGCTCGCCAACGAGCAGGTGATCGACGGGCGCGGCTGGCGCTCGGGCGCGCTGGTCGAGCGGCGCAAGCTCAACCAGTGGTTCCTCAAGATCACCGATTTCGCCGACGACCTGCTCGAAGGGCTGAAGGGCCTCGAGCATTGGCCGGACAAGGTGAAGCTGATGCAGGAAAACTGGATCGGCAAGTCGGAAGGCCTGCAGTTCACGTGGGAGTTGTCCAACGGCGAAGGGCTGACCGTCTACACCACGCGGCCGGACACGATCTTCGGCGCGAGCTTCGTCGCGATCGCGGCGGACCATCCGATCGCGCAGCAGCTCGCGGCCGGCAACCCCGAGGTGCAGGCGTTCATCGAGCGCTGCAAGCAGGGCGGCACCACTGCCGCCGAGCTGGAGACGCAGGAAAAGCTCGGCTGGAACACCGGGCTCACCGCACAGCATCCGTTCGACGCCAGCTGGCAGGTGCCGGTCTATATCGCGAACTTCGTGCTGATGGACTATGGCACCGGCGCCGTGTTCGGCGTGCCGGCGCATGACCAGCGCGACTTCGAATTCGCGACCAAGTACGACCTGCCGATCCGCCGCGTCGTCTCCGAAGGCGACAAGACCGATCCCAGGTTCGACGGCACCGAGGCCTATACCGGCCCCGGCACGCTGGTGAACTCGCACTTCCTCGACGGCCTCGACGTGGTCGACGCCAAGCGCGAGGTGATCCGCCGCGCCGAGGAAGGCAATTGGGGCACCGGCAGCACCGTGTGGCGCCTGCGCGACTGGGGCGTCAGCCGCCAGCGTTACTGGGGCACCCCGATCCCGATCATCCATTGCGAGGATTGCGGCCCCGTCGGCGTGCCCAAGGACCAGCTGCCGGTCTCGCTCCCCGAGGACGTGTCGTTCGACGTGCCCGGCAACCCGCTGGATCGGCACCCGACCTGGAAGCATGTCGATTGCCCCAAGTGCGGCAAGCCCGCGCGGCGCGAGACCGACACGCTCGATACCTTCGTCGATTCGAGCTGGTATTTCCTGCGCTTCGCCAGCCAGCCTGCGGACAAGCCGTTCGACAAGGCGGTGGCCGAGCAGTGGCTGCCGGTCGGCCAGTATATCGGCGGCGTCGAGCATGCGATCCTGCACCTGCTCTATGCGCGCTTCTTCACCCGCGCGCTGCGCCATATCGGCCGCATCGACGTGGCCGAGCCGTTCGCGGGGCTGTTCACCCAGGGCATGGTCACCCACGCCAGCTACTATCAGCTCGAAGAGCATGAGGGGCTGGAGCGGAAGGTGTATTTCGAGCCGACCCAGGTCTCGTTCCGCGCCGATGGCTCCGCCTATCTGACCGACACCGGCGCCGAGGTTACCGTCGGCCGCGTCGAGAAGATGTCGAAGTCGAAGAAGAACACCGTCGATCCGACCGAGATCGTCGACCAGTATGGCGCGGACGCGACCCGCTGGTTCGTGCTCTCCGACAGCCCGCCCGAGCGCGACCTCGAATGGAGCGAGAGCGGCATCGAGGGCGCCTGGCGCTTCGTCAACCGGCTGTGGCGCCTGTTCGATGGCCTGGAAGCAGCCGAGGGCGAGGACAAGGATCTCGACCGTAAGCTCCACCGCACCATCGCGGGCGTCGCCGAGGACATCGAGGCGCTGACCTTCAACAAGGCCGTCGCCAAGCTCTACGAGCTGACCGCGGCGATCGAGAAGGCCAAGCCCTCGGCCTCGCGCACCGCCGCGATCCGCGCGCTGGTCCGCGTCGTGGCGCCGATGGTGCCGCACATCGCCGAAGAGGCCTGGGCCGCGATGGGCGAGACCGGCATGATCGCCGATGCCGCATGGCCGGCGGTCGATCCGGCGCTGCTGGTCGACGACGAAGTGACGATCGCGGTGCAGGTCAACGGCAAGCTGCGCGATACGCTGGTGATGCCGAAGGGCGCGGCGAAGGACGTCGTCGAGGCCGCGGCACTTGCGTCGGACAAGATCGTTCGGCTGCTCGAAGGCAACGCACCGCGCAAGATCATCGTGGTGCCCGATCGATTGGTGAACATCGTCGCATGAACAAGACCGTCGCCCTGCTCGCCCCCTTCGCCTTCGCGCTCTCCGGGTGCGGGCTGCATCCGATGTACCAGGGGGGCAGCGGCGGCGCGGTCGCGACGACGCTGTCGGCGATCGAGGTCGCGCCGATCCAGGGCCAGTCGGGCTGGCTGGTGTCCAACGCGCTCAAGGACCGGCTGGCGAACAACGGCGGTGCGGCGGCGTACCGTCTCGAAGTGAAGCTCGACGACCAGATCATCGGCCTGGGCGTGCGACGCGACGACTCGGTCTCGCGCGAGCGGCGAACGCTGCGCGCGCGCTACCAGCTGATCGACCTCCGCAATGGCCAGGTGGTGCTCGATGCCACCGCCGGGTCGGACGCGGGCATCGACGTGGTCGGCTCCGAATATGCGACGATCGCCGCCGAGAAGTCGGCGCTGGAGCGGCTCTCGGGCATCGTCGCCGACCAGATCGTCGCGCGACTGGCGCGGACGGTGCGCGAAGGCGGCGCGCGGCCCAAGTGAAGGCCAATGCGGGCCAGATCCGCGCGGCGGTAGAAGCGCCCAGGCCCGACACCCGCCTCTATCTGCTCCACGGCCCCGACGAAGCGGGTGCCGCCGATCTCGCGCAGCGGCTCGGCAAGGCGCTGGGGCCGGACGTCGAGCGCATCGACATCGACATGAAGATGCTGCGCGATCAGCCCGGGCTGCTGGCGGACGAGGCAGCGTCGCTCTCGCTGTTCGGGGGGCCACGCTACATCCGGGTTTCCAATATCGAGGAAGGCGCGGCCGAGGCGATCGCGCTGCTGCTCGGCGCCGAGCGCGCGGGGAATCCGGTGGTCGCGATCGGGCCGAACCTCAAGACCAGCGGCAAGCTGGTCAAGGCGGCGATCGCCGCGCCGACCGCCATGGCGTTCGCCTGCTACGTGCCCGAAGGCGCGGGCGCGGCCCAGCTGGCGGGCACGATCGCGCGCGAGCACGGCCTGCGCCTCACCGGCGACGTGCCGCACCGGCTGGCGCTGGCCTCGGCCGGCGACCGCGCGGTGCTGACTCGCGAGATCGAGAAGCTGGCGCTGTTCCTCGATGCCGATCCCGAACATCCCCGCGATGCCAATGGCGCGGCGCTGGATGCGATCGGCGCGGACCTCGGCGAAGGCGAGCTGTTCGGCGCGATCGAGGCGGTGCTCGACGGGCGCGTGGCCGAAGTCGGCGAGGAGCTGGCCAAGCTGGGCGAAGGCGGCGGCTCGGCGATTCCGCTGCTGCGCCAGCTGGTCCGCCGGCTGATGACGCTGGCCGAACTGCGCGCCGAGATGGACCAGGGCGCCAGCGTCGACGACGCGATGGAACGCCACCGCGTCTTCTTCAAGGAACGCCCCGCCACCGGTCGCGCACTCCGCCGCTGGTCCGCGCCGCAGATCGCGCGGGCGATCGAGCGGGTGCGGACGGCCGAGCGGGCGATGATGAGTTCGGGCAGCGCGGGGGAGTTGCTGGCGGAAGTGGAGTGCGTCGCGATCGCGCGAGCTGCGGCACGGGCGAAGGGCTGACTCGATCCTCCCCGGCGCGGGGAGGGGGACCGCCGCCGAAGGCGGTGGTGGAGGGGCCGCCGCGGCACGCGGCGGTATCCCCACGCTTCAGCCCACCCGCGCCTAACGGCGCGGCCCCTCCACCAAGCCGCTGCGCGCCTTGGTCCCCCTCCCCGTTCCGGGGAGGATCTGGGGATTCCCTTCCGGCCTTCGCCATGCTTCAAGCCCCAGCATGCGTCATCTCGCCCTGCCCGCTCTCCTCGCCCTTCCAACCGCCGTACACGCCCAGCAGGCGGTGCTGTTCGACGGCCACACCACCGCGACCATCGTCCATGACGACGCGACCTCGGCCAAGCTCGCGGGCGAACTGCTCGCCCGCGACATCGGCAAGCGTGCGGGGAAGACGCCCCTCGTAGCAAGCGACCTCGCCGCCTGCGCCAAGCTCTGCATCGTCATCGGGCAAAAGGATTCCGCCTTGGTCCGCGCCGTAGCGGCCGACGCGAAGGTCGATCTCGCCGCGCTGAACGGCCAGTGGGAACGCTATATCCGCGTTCTCGCCCCCTCCAAGCAGCACCCCGGCCGCTCCTACCTGCTGATCGCCGGCTCGGACCCGCGCGGTGCGATCTGGGGCACGGTGGACCTCAGCCGCGCGATCGGAATCTCGGCCTGGGAATGGTGGGCGGACGTCACCCCGCGCCATGCCGACCGGCTGGTGGTCGACGGCCGCCGGCTGCTCTCCGACGCGCCGTCGGTCCAGTATCGCGGCATCTTCCTCAACGACGAGGATTGGGGCCTCCAGCCCTGGGCGGCCAAGACCTATGAGCCCGAGACCGGCGATATCGGCCCCAAGACCTACGCGAGAGTCTTCGAGCTGATGTGGCGGCTCAAGGCGAATCTGATCTGGCCGGCGATGCACGAAAGCACCAAGCCCTTCTACCAGATCCCCGGCAATGCCGAGATGGCCAAGGCCTACGGCATCGTCGTCGGCACCTCGCATGCCGAGCCGATGCTGCGCAACAATGTCCGCGAGTGGGACGAGAAGACCGAGGGGCCGTTCAACTTCTTCACCAACCGCGACCGCATGGTCGACTATTGGCGCCGCCGCGTGGACGACGTGAAGGGCTTCGAGAACGTCTACACGATCGGCCTGCGCGGCAAGCACGACTCCGCACTGGAAGGCGCCAGGAGCCCCGAACAGGCGCTCGCCGCCACCAGCCAGGCGATCGACCTGCAGCGCGGCCTGCTCGCCACCGCGCAGGGCAAGCCGGCCGACCAGGTGCCGCAGGTGCTGACGCTCTACAAGGAGGTGCTGGACGTCTATCGCAGCGGGCTGAAGGTGCCCGAGGACGTGACGCTCGTCTGGCCCGAGGACAATTACGGCTATCTCGGCCAACTGCCCACCGCCGCCGAGCGCGCGCGCAAGGGCGGCTCGGGCCTCTATTACCACATCAGCTATTGGGGGCGGCCGCACGACTATCTGTGGCTGGCGACCACTCATCCAGGGCTGATCCGCGAACAGCTCGACCGCGCATGGCAGACCGGCACCCGGAAATTGTGGGTGGTGAATGTCGGCGACATCAAGCCGGGCGAGGTGCTGACCAGCTATTTCCTCGATATCGCCTTCGACACGAAGCTGCTGGCCAAGCCGGTACGCGCGCAGCTGGCGGATTGGGCGGCCGAGCAGTTCGGGCCGCAGCAAGGTCCGGCGGTGGCCGATGTGCTGATGGAATTTTACGACCTCGCCTGGGAGCGGAAGCCCGAGTTCATGGGCTTCAGCACCGTCGAGCCCGAGACCCCGATCCGCATCGGCGACTATGTCCGTTCCGGCGGCGGCGAGGCAGAGGCGCGGATCGCCCGCTACCAGGCGCTGCTCGCGAAGGCCGAAGCGCTGGCCGCGACCATGCCCGCCGATCGCCGCGACGCCTTCTTCCAGCTGGTCCTCTACCCGGTGCGCGGCGCGGCCAAGCTCAACGAGCGCAACCTCAAGCTCGATCTCGCCGCGCTCTATGCCCGCCAGGGCCGTGCCAGTACCAATGCGCTCGCGGAGCAAGCCCGCGCCGCGCACCAGACCATCGTCGCCGATACCGCCGCCTATAATGCCCAGAATGGCGGCAAGTGGCGCGGCATCATGGACATGGCCCCGCGCCAGCTCGCCGTGTTCGCCGAACCGCCCTATCCCAAGATCGATCTCACGCCCGTCGCACCATGTGGCGCCGATGCCCGCGCGCTCGCCTTCGCCCCCGGCAAGGCGGAGACGCGGTACATGACCGTGTACGGCAAGGGCGCGGTGAGCGACTGGACGGTCGAGGGGCTGGAAGGCGTCGAACTCTCCGCCCGCGCCGGCCGGCTCGATGCCAGCAACGGCTACGAAATGCGCGTCGCGGTCAACTATGACGGCAAGGGCCCGATCGCTGCGGGCAAGATCCGCTGCAACGGCGCGATGGTCTATCTGGAGCCGGTGCTCCAGCCCTTCCCCGCCGGCGACGCCACGCCCGAGGTCAACCACATCATCTCGCTGACCCCGGCCAACCTGAAGCTCGCCGGCACGCCGTGGGAGCGGATCGCCGAGCTAGGCTCGCGCGGCGCGGTATTGCGCAGCAGGCTCGACCTGCTCTCCAGCGACGAGACCGATGCCACCGCCCCGCTGGTCCTGCCCTTCGTGCTGGGCAACAAGGGCGATGCCGAGCTCAGGATCGTCGCGCTGCCGGTCCACGCGCTCACCTCGGCGAACAAGCTGCGCATCGGCGTGCGGGTGGATGGCGGCGCGATCACCGTGCTCGACTATGAGACCCATGGCCGCAGCGACGAGTGGAAGGCCAATGTCCTCTCCAACACCGCGGTGCGCACACTGAGGCTCGGGCTACTGGCCGCGGGCGCGCACAAGATCGAAGTCTTCGCGATGGACCCGGGCTTCCTGCTCGACCGGATCGACGTGCGCCTCGACGGCGCCCCCGACTATTACGGCGCACCGCCGATCCGCTGAGCCGCCAGCTCGGCGGCGGCGACGTCGCGCAGCCGCCGGGCGACCTCCGGGTTGATCCCCAGATCCTCGGCGGCGCGCTCGCGGGGCCCCAAGCTGCGGGGATCGCGGCCGGTGATCGCGCCGAACTCGACCAACGCCTCCAGATAATAGCCCTCGGCGCTGGC
Source organism: Sphingomonas sp. ABOLE (assembly GCF_003950455.1). Taxonomy (NCBI): domain Bacteria; kingdom Pseudomonadati; phylum Pseudomonadota; class Alphaproteobacteria; order Sphingomonadales; family Sphingomonadaceae; genus Sphingomonas; species Sphingomonas sp. ABOLE. Next base: position 175,667 of record NZ_QQWY01000002.1, on the reverse strand, counting down.
GTGATACTGGTCCCAGGTCCACAGGCTGAACTGGCCGAACGCCACACCGTCATAGGGATTGGGATCGGCAAAGCCGTCGCGGATCGCGCGGTTCCAGGCCGTGCCTACCGGCAGCACGCCGTGGATGCCGTAGCCCGGCGCGAGCCCCAGCCGGTTCGCCGCGAGCAGATCCTCCGCCATCCGCGCGATCGGCAGCCCGAACCAGTGACCGGACTGGCGATAGGTCTGGTCGGCGCGCGACCAGGTCGCGACCAGATCGACCTGCGCCGCCGGGTTGCGCGCATGGAACAGCGCCGCCAGTTCGCGCGCCGCCGCGAGATGCCGGGTCGGATCGCCCGGGCGCTCGGCATCCAGCGTGCTGTACCCCTGCAATACCACCACGTCCCAGCGCCGGTCGATCAGCGCGCGGCGGTTGGCGAAATGCCAGGCAAGGTCCTTGCCGGGCGAGGTCTCCAGGCTCACCTGCCAGTCGAGCCCCGCTTCCATCGCGAAGGTGCGGAACAGCGCGGGCACGCCGCCGATCCCCTCGCGATTAAGATCGGTCACCCGATCGGGCCGGTAGCGCATCACCGGCGAATTGGCGCCGAAGGTGAAGCTGTTGCCGACGAACAGGATCGTCTTCGCCGCCGCGGGCAGCGTCCACAGGAGACAGGCGAGCAGGAGGGCGAAGCGGCGAGAAAACGTCTGCATGCCCTCTTCCTTAGCCGGCTGCCCGCCGGTTTCACAATGACTTGGGCAGGAAACGCTGTTCCCTATTCGTTCATCCGACGGTATATCGGCGCCATGGCCGCGCCGCCCATCCGGAAAATCCTGCATATCGACATGGATGCGTTCTACGCCTCGGTCGAGCAGCGCGACGATCCGTCGCTGCGCGGCAAGCCGGTGGCGGTGGGATCGGCGGCGGCGCGCGGCGTGGTCGCGGCGGCGAGCTACGAGGCGCGCACCTTTGGGGTACGCTCGGCCCTGCCCTCGGTCACCGCGCTCAGGCGCTGCCCCGACCTGATCTTCGTGCGGCCCAGGTTCGACGTGTACAAGGCGGTGTCGCAGCAGATCCATGCGATCTTCGCCGACTATACCGACCTGATCCAGCCGCTGTCGCTCGACGAAGCCTATCTCGACGTGACCGAGGACCGCCGCGGGCTCGGCACCGCCTGGGCGACCGCCAAGGAGATCCGCGCGCGCATCCTGGCGGAGACCGGCCTCACCGCCTCGGCCGGCGTTTCCTACAACAAGTTCCTCGCCAAGCTCGCCTCGGACCATCGCAAGCCCAATGGCCAGTTCGCCGTCACCCCGGACATGGGCGCGGCCTGGGTGGAGACGCTGCCCGTCTCGCGCTTCCACGGCGTGGGACCGGTGACCGCGGCCAAGATGCAGCGGCTGGGGATCGAGACGGGCGCGGATCTGCGCGCCAAGTCGCTCGACTTCCTCCAGCAGCATTTCGGCAGCAGCGCCGAATGGTATCACCAGATCGTCCGCGGTATCGACGAGCGGCCGGTAAACCCCAACCGCGAGCGCAAGTCCTCGGGCTCGGAGACCACCTTCAGCCGCGACCTCACCGAGGACGCCGAGATCGAGGCGGCGGTGCTGGGCCAGGCCGACGACGTGTGGGAATGGTGCGAGCGCACCCAGGGGTTCGGCCGCACCGCCACGGTGAAGATCAAGTACGCCGACTTCCAGATCATCACCCGCAGCCGCAGCCACACCGCGCCGATCACCAGCCGCGAGCAGCTCCACGCCGCCAGCATCGCGCTGCTGCGCTCGGTGCTGCCGACGCCCAAGGGCATCAGGCTGGTGGGGGTGACCGTCTCCAACTTCGAACGCGGGCTGGCCGAGCCGTTGCCGCTGTTCGGCCATGCCGACATGGCCTAACCGACGCGATTTCAACACCCTGCACCTTGGTGCGCAAGGAACCCGCTCCGCGGGTCGCGCGCTTTCCCGCCACAAAAAACAGGGGAAGCAGGATGGATCCGAAAGGGCGCGACGCGCGCAGCCCATGGGCAATGCCCTGGGCCGGCTGGAAGTCCGTGCTGTGGCGCAGCTGGAACGAGGCAAGCGACGACAATATTGGGCTGATCGCCGCCGGCGTCGCCTTTTACGGATTCCTCGCGCTGGTGCCGCTGCTCGGCGCGGTGGTGCTGAGCTATGGGCTGATCGCCGATCCGGCTACCGTGCTGCACGATGTCCGCGCGCTTTCCACCATCCTGCCGCGCGACATCGCCGCGGTGGTGGGCGACCAGCTGCTCGGCCTCGTCGACAGCCCGGATAGCCGGAAGGGCTTCGGCATCCTGATCGCGCTCGCCATCGCGCTGTTCGGCGCGCGCAACGGCGCCGGGGCAATCATCGCCGCGCTCAACATCGCCTATGAAGAGAAGGAGAAGCGCAACTTCATCTGGGTGAACCTGACCGCCATCGCGATCACCATCGGCGCCGTGATCGCGGCGGTGCTGGCTGCCGGCGCGATGACCGCGCTCGGTGCACTCGACCGCCTGCTGCCCTTCGCGCCCGACGCGCTGCTCGTGCTCGGCAAGATCATCAGCCATGTGCTGCTGACGCTGGCCGGGGCGGCGGGGGCGGCGGCGCTCTACCGCTTCGGTCCGTCGCGGGCCAAGCCGCGATGGACCTGGATCACCCCGGGATCGCTGCTCGCCGCGCTGCTGTGGCTGGGGCTGACGCTCGGCTTCGGCGCCTATGTCCGCTATGTCGGTCGCTTCGATGCGACCTATGGCTCGCTCGGCGCGATCGTGGCGCTGCTCACCTGGCTGTACCTCTCCTCCTATGTGCTGCTGTTCGGCGCCGAGCTCAATTCGGAGCTGGAACACCAGACCGCGCACGACACCACCACCGGCGCCCCCCAGCCCCTCGGCCAGCGCCGCGCCTGGGTGGCCGACAACGTCGCCGAGTGACGCAGGGCAACGGCTCGTCGCGGCGGAGGTGGCCCTGCCCCGCCCGCTTCCCCTATAGCGGCGCGATGCCTCGCCTCCCCCTGATCCCGCTGCTGCTGGCGCTGCTCTGCGCCGCGCTCCCCGCCCAGGCCCAGCAGAACGCCTTCGACCTGGTCGGGCCGGACCTGAAGCTAACGGTGACGCGCGGGAGCACGACGCTGCCGATCGGCGCGGTGCCCTCGCTCCAGCCGGGCGACAAGGTGACTGCGGAGGCAGCGCTGCCGCCCGACCAGTCGGCGCATTATCTGCTCGTCGTCGCCTTTCTCCGCGGCGCGACCAACCCGCCGCCCAAGGACTGGTTCTTCGTCGCCGAGACCTGGCGCAAGAAGAAGAACAAGCTCGCGCTGACCGTGCCGGAGGGCGCCGAACAGGCGGTGCTGCTGCTCGCGCCGGACACCGGCGGCGGGTTCGGTGCAGTGCGCGACGCCGTTCGAGGCCGCCCCGGCGTGTTCGTGCGCGTGGCGCAGGACCTGTTCCAGGCCTCGCTCGACCGCGCGCGGCTCGATGCGTTCGTCACCGAAATTGCCCGCATCGGCGATACTGCCCCCGAACGCCTCGCCACCGCCGCGCCGGTGCTCGCCAATGCGCTGCGGATCAAGCTCAACGCCGAATGCCTGGCGCGCCCGCGCGGGCTGCAGGCGGCGTGCCTCACCCAGAATCGCGATTCGCTGGTGCTGCAGACCCAGCGCGGCACCACCCTGGCCGAGACGCTGACCGGATCGACCGCCGACCTCGCCTACAGCATCGCCGCGACACCCCAGGCGGGCGGCGGCTATTACAGCTCGTACATCGGGCTGGCGCGCGACGTGGCCAAGCTGTTCGGCGCGTTCCGCAGCCCGCAATATCAGTATCTGCCGGCGCTGGCGCTGGGCCGCGGCGACACGCTGAAGCTGCTGCTCAACGCCGCGCCCTCCTTCCAGAGCCCACGCTCGGTGCTCGCCGCGCCGCTGCCGCCGATCGGGCCCGCGACCCCGCCGATCTGGCAGGCGGGCGGGCCGACGCCGGTGTGCCTCGCCAAGCCCGAGCTGGTGCTGCCGCTGGAGGATGCGCCGCTCCTCTACGCCACCGATTTCGGCCGATCGCTCTCGGTGCGGGTGACCAGCAACGAAGGTGCTGCGCGCGACTTCCCCGTGCTGCCCGATGTCGAGAAGGGCGGCGTGAAGCTGGACGGCACGGTACCGGCGGACCTCGGCACCGTCTCCAACGCGGTGCTGCAGGGCCGCTGGGGGTTCGACCCCTTCACCGGGCCGCGACTGCCGGTGCAGCTCGACAAGATGGGCGCGTGGCGCGCAGTGCCGGACAGCAACGTCGTCGTCGGGCGCGAGCATCCGCTGGTGCTGCGCGGCGGCGCGGCCTTCTGCGTCAGCCAGATCGCGCTCAGCGATGCCGCGGGCACCCGCACCCCGGTGCCGTTCAAGGTCACCGGCCAGGACGAGCTGACCATGACGCTGCCGCTCAAGGGCGCCAAGCCCGGCGCATTCACGCTCAACATCGCCCGCTTCGGCAGCGCCCCGCCGGACACGAGCCCGCTGGTCGCGCGGCTGGAGGCGAGCCGGCTCGATCGCTTCGTGGTGCACGAGGGCGATGCCGAGGGCGTGCTGGAAGGCGCCCGGCTCGACCAGGTCGCGGGGCTCGACTGGCGCGGGCTGCACTTCACCGCCGGGGCCCTGTCGCGCGGTAACGACGGCGACCGGCTGGCGATGACCGCGCCGAGCCCGATCCCCGCCGGCGACGGCGAGGCGGTGGTGCGGCTCCGCGACGGGCGCAGCGTCAAGCTGGCGGTGCGCGCGACCGCGCCGCGCCCCGCGGCGACGCTGCTCAGCCGCGCATCGAGCGGTAAGCCCGCCACCGGCGCGCTGCCTATCACCCTGCCCGACGGCGTGCTGCCCGCCGATGCCGCGATCGATTTCTCGTTCAAGGTCACCCGCGGCTCGCTCGGCGATGGCGGCACGGTCGAGATCGCCGGCGCCGAGGGCCCTAGCGCCCGGCTCGGTTTTCGCGACGGCGCGCTGCAGCGGGTCGGTGCCGAGGTGGTGGTCGCGCATTTCACGCCCCGCGCGCTGCTCGGTGCCGGTATCGCCGGGCCGCTGCGCTACCGGCTGGTACAGGACGGCACGCCCGGCGACTGGCAGCCTTTGGTCACGCTCGCGCGGCTGCCGGTGCTGACCGGGCTGACCTGCCCGGGAGACGGCGCGCCCTGCACGCTTGCCGGCCAGGACCTGTTCGTCGTCGCGGCATTGAGCGATTCGCCCGATTTCGCGCGGCCGACCACGGTGCCGCTCGGCTTCGTCGGCGCCACGATCTCCCTCCCCGCACCGGCAGGGAATACGCTCTATCTGCGCCTGCACGACGCGCCGGACGCGGTGGCACGCGTAGCACTTCCCAAGTGAATCAAAGTATCTTTGGAGCACATTGACGACTCACCTTCGCATCGATCATGTTGGCGCACGTCACGACGTAGATATGTGACAATGTTCGGTAACGACCGTCGAAGGAGGAGGAATCATGATCGCCAAGGCTCTAAAAATGATAGCGCTACCATCGCTGCTCGCCGTAGCGGCATCGATCGGCAGCGCACATGCGCAGACAATCTGCTCGAACCAGACCGGCACCAACAACGGCTTTTTCTATACGTTCTTCCGCGATTCGGGCTCGGGTTGCATGACGCTCGGCAGCGGCGGCAACTACAGCGTCAATTGGAGCCTCGGCGGCAGCGGCAATCTCGTCGTCGGCAAGGGCTGGGCAACGGGATCGATCAACCGCGTCGTCGGCTATAATGCAGGCGTGTTCGTACCCGGCAACAACGGGTATCTGACGCTGTACGGCTGGTCGACCAATCCGCTGGTCGAATATTATGTCGTCGACAATTGGGGCAACTTCACCCCGCCGGGCAATGCGCAGCAGCTCGGCACGGTGAACAGCGACGGCGGCACCTACCGCATCTACCGTACCCAGCGGGTCAACGCGCCGTCGATCATCGGCAACGCCACCTTCTACCAATATTGGAGCGTGCGTACCGCCAAGCGCGCCACCGGCGTCAACAACACAATCACCTTCCGCAACCATGTCAATGCCTGGGCCAATGTCGGCATGAACCTGGGCACAATGAACTATCAGGTCATGGCGACCGAGGGCTTCGGCAGCGTCGGCAATTCCAACGTCACCGTCTGGCAGCAGTGACGGCGCGGGCGGGAGGGTCTGCGCGCCCTCCCGCCCCTGCTACCCGGCGTTACTGCACGCTGGGCAGCACGGCGCGGCAATCCCCGGCGCACTCGCGGCACATCGTCGCGCAGAGCGTGCAATGCTCGTGGTCGTGCCTGGCGCATTCCTCGGCACAAAGTTCGCAGGCGCGAATGCAGGTCTCCAGCATCGTCCGCAGCATCGCGATGTTCTGCCCGGTCCGCCGTGTCGCCAACCGGGCGGTGGCGGCGCAGACATCGGCGCAATCGAGGCAGGTCCGCACGCATTGCCGCATGTCCATTTCCTCGGCGACGCAGGCATCGGCGCAGCTGGTGCACATCAGCGAGCAGAGCATGGCGTGGCGCGCCGCCTTGGCGAGCGCTTCGTTGGCATCGGCCCCCACATCGGGGTGCAGCGCGATCATCTTCTCGAGGGACATGGCATGGCTCCTTGCTGGCCGGCATCGGTCCTCCCCTAACGGACCGAAGCCGCGAGGGTTCAGAAGAAATGCCGTGGAACCAGCCCATTGCGCCGCCCGTTATCGAACGTAACAGGAACAACCCGCGAGGCGATCATGGCTGAAACGCTGCACAACCCGAAGCTCGACGAGCATCCCGGCTCGAACACCGAAAAGGACCCCGACGACTGGGTCTCGGGCGACGATCCGATGACCGGCGCCCAGGCCTCCTACCTCACCACCCTGCTCGAGGAAGCGGGCGAGCCGCCGATCGAGGGCGATCTCAACAAGGCCGAGGCCTCGAAGCGGATCGATGCGCTGAAGGAACAGCTCGGCCGCTGAGCGGCGTCGGCTCAGCCCGCCTTGGCGAGCGTGTCGAACGCCTTCAGGCGGGTGAGCAGGCCGCGCAGCTGGTCGAGCGGCACCATGTTGGGGCCGTCGCTGGGGGCGGTATCGGGCGCCTGGTGCGTCTCGATGAACACCGCCGCGACGCCCACCGCCACCGCGGCGCGCGCGAGCACCGGCACGAATTCGCGCTGCCCGCCCGAGCTGGTGCCCTGCCCGCCCGGCTGCTGCACCGAATGGGTGGCGTCGAACATCACCGGATAGCCGGTTTCCGCCAGGATCGGCAGCGCGCGCATGTCGCTGACCAGCGTGTTGTAGCCGAAGCTGGCGCCGCGCTCGCACAGGATGATCTTCTCGTTGCCCGTGGACGCCAGCTTGTTGGCGACATTCTTCATGTCCCAGGGCGCGAGAAACTGGCCCTTCTTGACGTTCACCGCGCGACCGGTCCGGGCAGCGGCGATCAGCAGGTCGGTCTGGCGGCAGAGGAAGGCCGGGATCTGCAGCACGTCGACCACCTCGGCCACCGGCGCGCACTGGCCGGCATCGTGCACGTCGGTCAGCACCGGGCAGCCGAACGCGGCCTTCAGCTCGGCGAACACCTTGAGCGCCGCGTCCATGCCGATGCCGCGCGGTGCGTCGATCGAGGTGCGGTTCCCCTTGTCGAACGAGCTCTTGTAGAGGAAGCCGATGCCGAGATCGGCGCACAGCGTCGTCAGTGCCTCGGCCATGAAGAAGGCATGGTCGCGGCTCTCCATCGCGCACGGCCCGGCGACCAGCACGAACGGCTTGTCGTTGGCAATCTCCAGGGCACCGACCTTGACCGTCTTCATGCGAAAATCCTTCAGAACGCGCCGCAATCGGCGAGAATGGCATCCACGTCGCGGCCGCGCGCGGCCTGCATGCGAATGGTGGCTTCGTTGGACAGCACGTCCCACGCCGCCGCTTCGATCTCGGGCCACAATGCCCGCGGCACCGCGACGATGCCGTCCTGGTCGGCGAAGATCACGTCGCCATTGGCGATGCGCACCTCGCCCATGGTGATCGGACGGTTCATCGCCTTGACCGTGCCCTCGTACTTGATGTCGTCGCAGGTCTGGCTGCGGGCATAGACCGGCAGGCCCAGCGCGCGCACGTCCGCCGTGTCGCGCGTCGCGCCGTCGATCACCGCGCCGACCGCGCCCGACCGGATCGCGAGATTGGCGTTGAGGTCGCCGAAATAGGCGAAGTCGGGCAGCTCGGTCGCGACCATGATCACGTCGCCGGGCCGCACGAAGCGATAGGATTGCAACGCGCCATAGATGCCGTTCCATGCGCCGCCGGGTTCGCGATCGGGCCGGTCGGGCAGCGCGGCGAGCTCGAGCGTCTTGGCGCGGCCGAGGAACTTGCCCCCCGTGGTCGGGCGCAGCGCCTTGGGCAGCACCACCCGGTGGCCGCGCTCCTTGAGGATATCCGACAGCACCGGGGAGGAGAGATGCGGCAGCATCGCGCGGAAGCGGGTGACCTCGGCCTGGCGGAAGCCGGCGGCAACCGTCTCGGCGATCAGCAGGTCGTGGTGATGGTTGATGTCGATCTGCTCGATGGGATCGAGATCGAACAGGATCGGCCGCGTGCCGAAGCGGCGCGTCGCCGGGCCCTCGCCGGTGCGGCGGACGATGTAGAGGCTCATCGCCTCGACGATCGTCTCCGGCAGTTCGACGCTGTTCGGGATGCGGCCGGTGCCATAGGCGGGCAGCTGCCCGTCCCAGCAATATTGCTTGGCGCGGGTGACCGCGACGAGGCTGTCCGCCTCCGGATCGGCGAGCAGCCGTTCGATCGCCCGGCCGATCGTGTCGGCGGTGACGAAGGGCGCGGTACAGAGCAGCTGGACCCAGATATCGGCATCGGGGCGCTGCGCACATTCCCAGGCGAACATGCCGTGCCCGTCGGTGGCGTTGGTCGCCAGTTCGCTCGGGCGCTGGAGCCAGGTGACCGGCAGATCGCTCGCCAGCGCGGCCATCGCCGCGCTCTCGGTATCGAGGCAGACTTCGCTGATTGCCGGGCAGTCGAGCGCCTGGAGCAGCTTGCGGCGGAACAGATGCTCGCCGTCGAGGATCCGGGTATTCTTGTCCGACACGCGCTCGCTGCTGCCCTTGGCGGGAACGAAGGCAACGATCTTCAGGGGCTTAGCCATTCAACATGTCCTTGGCATGCAGCATGCCGTGCAAAAGCCCCGCACCGTCGACCACGGGCAGGACCGAATAGCCGCCTTCGCGCTCGCGCAGCAGCAGCAGCGCGTCGCCGAGCGTGGCAGCCACGTCGATCACGCGCGGTCGCGGCTGCATCAGCGCGCTGGCGGGGGTGTCGTAGACGTCGCGGCGGGACTGGAAGTGCCGGCGGATGTCGCCGTCGACGACCAGGCCGAGCAGCCTGCCGTCCTCGCCCACCACGCAGGCGGCGCCCATCCGCCCGCGCGACATGGCGGCGAGCAGGTCGGCGACTGGCGCATGGGGGCCCACCACCGGCAGCTCGTCGCCCGTGCGCATCAGCGTGCGCAGCGGCAGCGACTGGCGGCCGAGCAGCCCGGCGGGATGGTGGCGGAGGAAATCGGCGCGGGTGAAGCCCAGGCTGCGGCTGACCGCCACCGCCAGCGCGTCGCCGATCGCGAGCTGGAGCGTCGTGCTCGACGTGGGTGCCATACCGATATGATCGGCCTCGCACGCGACGCAGGCGGGAATCAGGATGTCGACCGCGCGGCCGAGCGGCGAATCGGGGCGGCCGACCACGCCGATCAGCACGCAGGCGCGGCCCTTCAGCACGGGCAGGATGCGCAGGATCTCGTCGGTGGTGCCGCTGTTCGAGAAGAGCAGCACGACGTCGCCGTCCTGCACCGCGCCCAGGTCGCCGTGCGCCGCTTCCGCGGCGTTGAGCGCATAGGCCGGGGTGCCGAGGCTGGAGAAGGTGGCCGCGACCTTGGCGGCGATCAGCCCCGACTTGCCCATGCCCAGGCAGGTGAGCGGGCTCGCCCGCCCCGCGATCACCGCCACGGCATCGGCGAGCGCGGGCGGCAAGGCGGCCTCGAAGGCTTCGAGCGCACGGCGTTCGCCCGCGATCACCTCGCCTGCCCAGGCGAGCGCGGGGACCGGGGTCGACTCTGCGGCCTGCACGATCGCTGCATGCTTCATGCGACGGTCTCCAGCGCCGCATAGCGCTGGAGCCGCGCTACGCCGGCTTCCCAGCGCGCCGGATCGACCGGGTTCAGCGCGCGCTCGATCACCATCGCCCCGGTGAGCAGCGGATCGGTCGGGTAAAAGGCCTCGTTGGCGTTGTGATAGGCGAACCAGCGGCGGACGGCGTCCATGTCCGGCCGCTGCGCCTTGCCCGCGCGCACTGCGGCGAAATAGGCGGCCAGATCTGTCTCGGCGTGCAGCCAGGCTGCGCTGGGGAAGCGCGACTGGCGGAACATCGGCACGCCGAAGGCAGCAGCGACGGCGAAGCTCTTCGAATCGTTCAGCAGCACGCCGTCGCCGTGGCGGAGCAGCGCCGTGGTCGCCGAGACGCCGAACACCGGCTGATCGGCGAGGATCGGTCCGCCGAGATCGAAGATGAAGTCGTACAGCGCGTCGCGATCGACGTGCAGCGTGTTGAGCGGATGATCGGTGACGGCCAGCGTCACCCCCGCCGCCTCGGCCGCGGCCGCCGCCTGCGCGACCAGCGCCTGGTTGCTGAGCCGGTCGGGCCGGTGCTGCAGGAAGAAATTCTCCGCATGCTCATATTCGAGCGGGAGCACGACCACCGGCCGATCGCCGGGAATGCCGATCGCGCGATAGACCGAATCGCGATCGCGCGCGGCGGCCTGCCAATGCGCCTCCATGTCCGGCCAGAACGGCGCGATCAGCGCGTCGAGCCGGGCGGCATCCGCCTCCGAGAGCACGGGCATCGCGCCGTTGACGAAGGGCTCTTCGGTGAAATGGACGGTGTTCGCCGGCGACACCGGCTGGAACGGCGTGGTCACCGCCTCCATGATGTAGCGGACCTGGCCCGGGAAATGGCGCGGCGTCTCGAAATCGGCGCTGCGGCACAGCGTAAGGTCGGGCGCGAGGCCGCGGACATAGTCGATCAGCCCCTGCGGGTCGCTCGGTACCGTGCGCAGGCTGGGATGCCCGGCATCGTCGACGATCGCCCAGCGGACGTTCGCCAGATCGGCGACACGCTCGAGCTCCGGGGCACCGAGCCCGGTGTTGCACCAGGGGGCGGGCGCGAGCACGTGCACCTCGGCCACATCGGCAACGCGGCGGATCAGGGGCTCGATCACCTGCTCGAACCACCAGGGCGTCACCACCGGAAGGTAGAAGAGGACCCTCATGCCGCACTGCCTTGGCGGCGCGTCGCCGGCTGCGCTGCGCGTCGAGGATGGATGATGCCCGCCAATGCCTGCTCCGTCACGAACCGGGGGCCAACCGCCCCTTTGTGTCTCTTATAGGAACAGCCGTACCCCGGCCGGGCGCGACGCTAGGAAAAACTTGCCTAGTGCGCGACGGCGCCGGAACCGCGGTGCCGCGCACCGGTTGGGCGGACATCTCCCCTCGATCCGATTTCGGAGCGCGCCCATGGCCGACCAGCAACGATCCTCGCGCTCGCTCACCATCCTTGCCGTGATCGTGGCGCTGATCGGGCTGGCGATCGGCGGCGGCGGGCTATGGCTCGCGCTGCTCGGGGGATCGATCTACTATCTGCTCGCCGGGCTGGCGCTGCTCGCCACCGCCTGGCTGCTGCACCGGCGGCGCGCGGCGGCGCTGACGCTCTATGCAGCGCTGCTGGTCGCGACGATGGTGTGGGCGGTGGCCGAGGCCGGGTGGGACTTCTGGGCGCTCGCCCCGCGCGGCGACATCCTGGTGCCGCTCGGCATCGTGCTGGCGTTGCCCTTCGTGACGCGACGCCTGGGCTCGCCGCGCTGGCCGGGCCGCGCCTGGCCCTTGGTCGGCAGCCTCGGCATCGCAGCCCTCGTGCTGCTCGCCACCGCCTTCACCAACCCGCACGACCTTTCCGGCGCACTGCCCGGTGCCCGTGGCATCGCGCCCGCCAGCGTGCTGGGCGGTACGCCCAAGGAGGACTGGAACGCCTATGGCCGCTCGTGGCGCGGCGATCGCTGGTCGCCGATCGACCAGATCACCCCCGGAAACGTCGCCAGGCTGGAGAAGGCCTGGGAATTCCACACCGGCGATCTCAAGACCGGCGCCGATCCGGACGAATTCACCTATGAGGTAACGCCGATCAAGGTCGGCAACCTCGTCTATCTCTGTTCGCCGCACAACATCGTCTTCGCGCTCGATGCGGAGAGCGGCAAGCAGGTGTGGCGCTACGATCCACAGATCCGCGCCTCGCAGGAGATGCAGCACCTCACCTGCCGCGGCGTGTCGTACCACAGCAACGGCGCCGCGCCCGGAACCGGCGGCATATGCGATAACCGGCTGATCATGGGCACCAACGACGCTCGGCTGATCGCGCTCGACGCGGCGAGCGGCCGCCCCTGCCCCGGCTTCGGCACGGGTGGCCAGGTCGATGTCTGGCCCGGCCTGCCCGGCCAGCAGCGCGGCTGGTGGCAGATCACCTCGCCGCCGGTGATCATCGGCAACCTCGCGGTGTTCGGCGGCGCGGTCTACGACAACAAGACGACCTTCATGCCCTCGGGCGTGGTGCGCGCGTACGACGTGAACACCGGCCGTGCGGTATGGGCGTTCGATCCGGCCAACCCGAACGACACCGCGCCAAAGGAACCGGGCACCGGCCGCTACCTCCCCTCCAGCCCGAACAGCTGGACGATCGCCGCCGCCGATCCGGCGCTGGGCCTGGTCTACATCCCCACCGGCATGGCCGCGATCGACCAATGGGGCGGCCGCCGCACGCCGGAGACCGAGCGCTTCGCCACCTCGGTGATCGCGCTCGAGGCGGCGACCGGCAAGGTGCGCTGGACCTTCCAGACCGTCCACCACGACCTGTGGGACATGGACGTGCCCGCCCAGCCCGCGCTGGTCGACCTCAACCTGCCGGGCCGCGGCCGGGTGCCCGCGCTGATCCAGTCGACCAAGACCGGCAACATCTTCGTGCTCGACCGCCGCACCGGCCAGCCGGTGGTGCCGGTGCGCGAGGTCCCGGTGCCGCAGAGCGCCGCGCCCGGCGACCGTACCGCCCCCACCCAGCCCGAGTCCGCGCTCAGCCTGATGTCGAAGAAGCGCGTCACCGATGCGGATATGTGGGGCGCGACGATGTTCGACCAGCTCGCCTGCCGCATCAAGTTCAAGCGGCTGCGCTACGAGGGCCCCTACACCCCGCCCTCGCAGCAGGGCACGCTGGTCTTCCCCGGCAATTTCGGCGTGATGGACTGGGGCGGCATGGCGATCGATCCCGTCCGCATGGTCGCCTTCGCGCACCCGAACTACATGGCGTTCGTCGACCGGCTGGTCCCGCGCAAGGAATCGGACGCGGCGCCGCGCGGGCAGCGCGGACCCGCCGGCGGCTCGGACTTCAGCGGCTCCGACATCAAGGGGTTCAACCCCAATACCGGCGCGCCGTTCGCAGTGGCGCTCAACCCGTTCCTCTCCGCGCTCGGCCTGCCCTGCCAGGCGCCGCCCTGGGGCTATGTCGCCGGCATCGATCTGGTGAGCGGCAAGACCGTGTGGCAGCACCGCAACGGCACCTCGCGCGACCAGACCCCGGTCCCGCTGCCGTTCAAGCTGGGCGTGCCCTCGCTGGGCGGGCCGATGCTGACCGCGGGCGGCGTGGCGTTCATGGGCTCGGCGCTCGATTATTATCTGCGCGCCTATGACGTGACGACCGGCAAGGTGCTGTGGCGCGGCCGGCTGCCGGCCGGCGGCCAGGCGACGCCGATGAGCTATTGGTCTGCGAAGAGCGGCCGCCAGTTCGTTGTCATCGCAGCCGGCGGCCATGGTTCGCTGGGCACCAAGCGGGGCGATTCGATCGTCGCCTATGCCCTGCCCAAGGGGGCGCAATAAGGATCCCGGATCGTTGCTCGTTATATGTTGATCCAGGATATAGGTTTGACTTTCCCCTTGAAATACATGCCTGATCCGAAACGGGCATGATCGGCCCGGAGAACGGGGACGGGTCACTTTGCGACGCTCGCTGATCCTGATGGGTCTTACCGGTCTGCTGCCGATCGTCGTCCTCGGCTCGGCCTATGGCGCAGTCACCCTGCGCGAGCAGCGCGCCGCGCTCGATCGCCAGGCGGCGCTCGCCAGCCGATCGACCGCGCGGCTCGTCGGCCGCGAGATCGCCGCGACGGTGGACGCGGTGAAGATGATCAGCCGCTCGCCGACGCTCGACGGCGGCATCGATCGCCCCCGCTTCGCCGAGCTCGCGCGCCGGCTGCTGACGGACCATCCTGGTTGGGCGACGCTGAGCGTTGCCGATTCCGAGGGCAACCGCCTGCTCGACCTGCCCGCGCCGATCGGCGGCAAGCTGGGCAAGGTGATCGATCCGGTCAGCCTCGCCCGCGCGGTGCGCACCCGCCAGCCGCAGGTCGGCCATGTCATCCGGGGTCCCCGCCTGACTGCGTTCGCGGTGCGCGCCCCCGTGCTGAACCATGGCGCGGCGCCCTATGTCGTCTCCGCCATCGTGCCGATCACCGCCATGCAGCACCTGCTGTTCGCCGAGGAGATTCCCCCCGGCTGGCGGCTGCGGATCTTCGACAAGCGCGGCGCGGTGATCGCCCAGTCCGGCGCGAGCGGAACGGAAGCGATGCAGTCCGCCGTGGCGCCGGTGCCCGAATCCGGCTGGCAGGTGGAAGTGGCGGTGCCGCGGGGCAGCTTCGCCGCGCTCACTCGCCAGGCGCGGATCGTGCTGATCGGCGGGAGCATCGTCGCGCTGGCGCTGTTCGCGGCACTGGCCTTCGCCCTCACGCGCGAACTCCGCCGCTTCCGCCAGCGCCAGGCCGCGACGCTGCAGGCGCAGCGGCTGGAAGCGCTTGGGCGGCTGACCGGCGGCGTCGCGCATGATCTCAACAACCTGCTGACCCCCATCCTGGGCGGGCTGGACCTGCTGCGCGCGCGGATCGGCGAGGATGCCAAGGCACGCCGCTATATCGACAGCGCGACGAGCAGCGCCGAGCGTGCCCGCGCCCTGGTCGCGCGGCTGCTCGCCTATGCCAAGCGCCAGGCGCTGACGCCCGAGGCGATCGACGTCGTCGCGCTGCTCGCCGACCTGCACGAGCTGCTCCAGCGCTCGGTGGGGCCGACGATCATCTGCACGATCCGCAGCGCGCCCGACCTTCCCCCCGTCCGCGCCGATCGCAACCAGCTGGAGCTGGCGGTGCTCAACCTGGTGATCAACGCGCGCGATGCGATCAAGACCGATGGCCGCGTCAGCGGCACGATCATCGTCGAGACCCGCCTGCCCCGCCGCGACGAGGTACGCGGCCTCGCCCGCGGCGACTATCTGGCGCTGGTCGTGCACGATGACGGCTGCGGCATGGACGCGGCCACGCTGCGCCGCGCGCTGGAGCCCTTCTTCACCACCAAGGCAGGCGACCGTGGCACCGGGCTGGGTCTGTCGATGGTCCATGGCTTTGCCGAGCAATCGGCCGGGCGACTGCTGCTGGAAAGCGCGCCGGGCCAGGGCACCAGCGCAACCCTGATCCTGCCCGCGACCGACTCCCCCGCCCCCGCGCTCGACACGCTGCGCGAGCGGCCGACTCGCACCGCCGAGATCCTGCTGGTCGACGACGATCCCGCCGTCCGCGAAGCGGCGGCCGAAGTGCTCCGCGCGCACGGCCACGTTGTTGCCGAGGCGGAATCGCTGAGCCAGGGCATGGCGGCCCTTTCCGGCGCGCCCCAGACCGCGCTGGTCATCACCGACTACATGATGCCGGGCGGCACCGGCGGCGAGTTCATCACCCGTGCCCGCGACGCCGGGCTGCCCCAGCCCTTCCTGCTGCTGACCGGCTATACCGACGCGGCGGAGGATCTGCCGGGCGACGTGCCCCAGCTGCGCAAGCCCTTCCGCGAGCGCGAGCTGCTCGACGCGGTGGACGCGCTGCTCGGCTGAGCGGTCACATCGCGCCGGGGGCGGGCAGCCAGGCGGGATCGAAGCGGATTCGCCGCGGCGGCACCGGCGACAGTTTCCGCAGCGCCTCGATATTGCCGAGCACGACCCTCTGGCCATGCCGGGCGATCAAGCCTTCGCGCTCAAGCAGCCGCATCGTCCGGTTGACGTGCACGGCGGTGAGCCCCAGCACGTCGCCCAGCAATTCCTGGGTCAACGGCATGTCGAAGCGGCCTTCCTCCGCCGCGCCGATCTTCGCCAGCCGGTCGTGCAGGTCGAGCAGCAGCCGCACCATCCGCTCGCGCGCCGACGACTTACCCATCGCCGCGACGCTATCCATCAGCGCCAGCCGTTCGACCTGGACCGACATCAACAGCAGCGGACCCAGTCGCGGAGAGGCGATCAACACGTCGCGGAGTCGTTCCAGCGGTACCGCCGCGACCCGACATTCGGTCACCGCCGCCAGCGTGTCGGCGGCGGTGTCCAGCACCATGCTGGGCGTGCCCATCATGTCGCCGGTGATGTGGATCTTGACGATCTGCCGCTGGCCGGCCGGCAGCCGGATCGCCGCGGTGGCCCAGCCTTCGAGCAGCAGGTAGATCGCCTGCACCGGATCGCGTTCGCGGCGGATCGTGCCGCCCCGACGCACGACGATTTCCGGATCGCCCATCCCGCGCAGGGCTTCGGCTTCCGCTTGCGTGAGCGACGCCTGTTCGTGAAATCGCGTCAACGGGTAGTTCGGCACCCCGGATGCTCCCCTGTCCTGGATGTGTCCCCCGCCGGCAGAACGACGGCGAATGGAGGGGCGGCCCGCTGTCCGGGGCCGCGCCGCTCGCGAAACAATGCCTAGCGGGCGGGGGTCCCACTGACAATTCCATCCTGGGTAGTATTCGCCTTAACCTGTTATAAGGTTTGACCTTTCATCCGTGAAGCCTTTGCTTGGCTCACACCTCCGGCAGCTGCTCGAGCAGCTTGTCCGGGGTGATCGGGAAACTCCGCACGCGCACCCCGCAGGCATGGTGGATCGCATTGGCGATCGCCCCCGCCGCGCCGCAGATTCCGAGCTCGCCGACGCCCTTGGCCTGGAGCGGGCTGCCGGCGGAATCGCGCTCGTCGACCAGCACGACGTCGAGCGCGGGCACGTCGGCATTCACCGGCACATGATATTCGGCGAGGTCGTGGTTGACGAGGTGGCCGTCGCGCGGATCGAACACGAGCTCCTCGGTCAGCGCGCTGCCGATCCCCCACACCATGCCGCCCAGGCACTGCGAGGTCGCGGTCTTCGCGTTGAGCGCGCGGCCCAGCCCGAACGCGCCGGTCATCCGCCGCACCCGCGTCTCGCCGGTATAGGCGTTGACGCCGACCTCGACGAAGAAGGCGCCGTACATCGCGATGGCGAATTTCTCGTCGATCCCGCCATTCTTGAAATGGCCCGTCTCGGCAAGGTCGGTCTTGAGCAGCTCGGTAAAGGGGATGCGGCGGTTGCCGGCGATCGCCTCGCCGTCCTTGAGCGTGAGATCGGATTCCTCGACGCCGAGCTGCTGGGCGAGTTGTTCTCGGATCGCCTCGCAGGCGACCATCACCGCCGAACCGGTCGATGCCGCCCCCCAGCTGCCGCCCGACCCCGAGCCCGGCGGGAAGCGGGTGTCGCCGAGCTGGACGAGGATCTTCTCCGGCGGCAGGCCGAGCATCTCGCCCGCGATCTGGCCGAGAATGGCATAGGTGCCGGTGCCGATATCGGTCATGTCGCTTTCGACCACGGCCGTGCCGTCGGTCGACAGCGTTACCCTGGCCTGGGCTTCGTTGAGATTGTGGACGCGGCTGGCGCTGGCCATGCCGGTGCCGATCCACCATTCGCTCTCGCGGCGCTGGAGCGGACGGCGATCGCTGCCGTCCCAGCCGAAGCGCTCGGCGCCGACCTTGAGGCATTCCGCCAGCCGCCGCGAGCTGTAGGGCAGCCCTTCGCTCGGATGCTGCTCTGGGATGTTGCGCAGCCGCAGCTCGACGGGATCGATGCCGCTGGCGAGCGCCAGCTCGTCCATCGCCGCTTCGAGGCACTGCATGCCCACCGCCTCGCCCGGCGCACGGACCGAGCCGGCGGTCATCCGGTGAATGCGGGCGAGGTCGATGCGCAGCGTGCGGTGCGCGCCGCGATAGAGGAACTCGCTCGCCTGCGTCACCGGCTCGGCGAACTTCTCGCCCGGCAGGTTGGAAACCCAGGCCTCGTGCCCGAAGCCGTCCAGCCGCCCCTCGGCATCTGCGGCGAGGCGGATGCGCTGGCGCGTCTCGGAGCGGCGCATCACGCACTGGAACACTTGCTGGCGGCTCATCACCACCCGCACCGGCCGCCCGAGCTCGATTGCCGCCACCGCCGCCGCGGTCAGCTCCGCGCTGATGCCAAGCTTGGAGCCGAAGCCGCCGCCGACATAGGGGGAGATCAGCCGCACCTGCTCGGGCTGGAGGCCCAGCGCGTCAGCCAGTTCCTTCTGGTTGTATTTGAGCATCTGCAGGCTCGAATGGGCGGTGAGCGTGTTGCCGTCCCATTCGGCGATGCTGGCATGCGGCTCCATCGCGGCGCTCGCATGGCCCTCGGTGGTGTAGGTGACGTCGACTGCGTGGGCGGCATCGCGCATCGCCGCGTCGAGATTGCCCTGCTGCACCGGCTCGCCGAACGATTCGTGGGAAGCGTGGCTATCCTCGGAATCGAGCGGCACCTTGGCGGGATCATCGGTGCGATAGGCGATCCGCAGCCGCGTGGCGGCATCGCGCGCCTGCTCGAAGGTCTCGGCGACGACAAGGGCTACCGGCTGGCCGTAATAGTCGACCTTGTGGATCTCGCGCACCGGCGACTTGCCCGCGCCGCCCTGCGCCGAGCGGGTGATCATCCGCGGATCGGCGATCACCGCCAGCACGCCGGGCATGGCGAGCACGGGGCCGGACTCGATCTCGACCACCTCGCCGCGGCTGATCGTCGCGAGGACGAGCACGCCCTCCGCGCACTCGGGAATCACATATTCCGCCGCATAGGGCGCGACGCCCGCCGTCTTGGCGCTGCCATCGGGCCGGTCGAGCGGGCGACCGATGATGCCCTGCGCCATCGCATCGAGCCGGTTGCGCTCATCCGGCTTGTCCATAGTGTACAGGCGAGTCACAGCGTACCTCCCGTCGCTTCGCGCAGCACGGCCTTGAGCGTGCGGCGGGTGAGCGGAATCTTGAAATCGTTGCTGCCCTGCTCGCGGGCCTCGTCGAGCAGCAGCGCGGCCGCCTGGTCGAACAGCGCGTCGGAGGGCGCCTCGCCTTCGAGCAGCGCCTCGACGCGCGGGTCATGCCACGGCTTGTGCGCCAGGCCGCCAAAGGCGAGCCGCGCCTTGGCGATCACGCCGTCCTCGACCTGGAGCACCGCCGCCACCGAGACGAGCGCGAAGGCATAGGAGGCGCGGTCACGGACCTTTCGGTACAGTTGAGTCCCGCCCGAGGGTGCCGGCAGCACCACGCCGGTGATCACGTCGCCGGCTTCAAGGACATTGTCGCGCTCGGGCGTGTCGCCGGGCAGGCGATGGAACTCGCGCACGGGCACCATGCGCTTCTCGCCCTTCGCGTCGTGGATCTCGACCGTGGCGTCCAGCGCGGAGAGCGCCACCGCCATGTCGCCCGGATAGGTGGCGATGCAGGCGTCGCTCGCGCCGAGGATGGCGTGGATCCGGTTGAACCCGCCGATCGCAGCGCAGCCGGTGCCGGGTTCGCGCTTGTTGCACGCCTGGCTGAGGTCGTAGAAATAATAGCAGCGCGTCCGCTGGCAGAGATTGCCGCCGGTGGTCGCCTTGTTGCGCAGCTGGAAGGTGGCCCCTGCCAGAATCGCGCGCGCCAGCACCGGATACTGGCCACGGATGCGCGGATCGGCCGCGCAGGCGCTGTTCGACACCAGCGCGCCGATATGTAGCCCCTCGCCATGCTCCACGATCCCGCCGAGCGGCAGGCGGTTGACGTCGACCAGCGCGCTGGGTGTTTCCACCTCCAGCTTCATCAGGTCGAGCAGATTGGTTCCGCCGGCGATCGGCTTGCCACCGTCGGCGACGAGCAGCTGGTGCGCCTCGCCCAGGCCATGGGCCCGCTGATATTCGAACGGTTTCATGCCTGCGCCTCCGCCACTTCCGCAATCGCCGCGACGATGTTGGAGTACGCGCCACAGCGGCAGAGATTGCCGCTCATCCGCTCGCGGATCTCCTCCTCGGAAAGCTTGGGGCTCCCGGCGACATCGTCGCTGACATAGCTGGTCCAGCCCGCCGCGATCTCGTCGAGCATCGCCTTGGCCGAGCAGATCTGGCCCGGCGTGCAGTATCCGCACTGATAGCCGTCGTGCCGCACGAACGCCGCCTGGAGCGGGTGCGGCGCATCGGGCGTGCCGAGCCCCTCGATCGTGGTGACGCTGTCGCCGTCATGCATCACCGCGAGGGTTAGGCAGCTGTTGATCCGCTGGCCGTTGAGCAGCACCGTGCACGCGCCGCATTGGCCGTGATCGCACCCCTTCTTGGTGCCGGTGAGGCCCGCGTCACCGCGGAGAAAATCGAGCAGACTGGTACGGGGGTCGACGTCGAGTTCGTGATCGACGCCGTTGATGGTGATGGGCATGCACGGCCTCCCTGGTCTGGGGGGCGAACGCGCAGGCATCGGGATCGGTCCCGATCAGGGTTAACAAGAATGGGAGCCGATCAATGCCCCTTGCGGGGGAGCAGGTGGAGCAGCCCGGCGATCGCGCCGCCCACGATCAGGCCGGCCACCGCCGATCCGAGCGCATAGACCAGCCATTCGACCACGCTGCCCAGTGCACCGGTCGCAGCACCGGCCACCTCGGAACCATGGTGCAGCGCGTGCGGGATCGCGCCCAGCCCAAACTCCTCCAGCCCGTGGAGCAGGATGCCGCCGCCGACCCAGGCCATCGCCGCCACGCCGATATGCGACAGCGCGGTGAGCAGCACCGGCATCGCCGTCACCAGCCCGCGCCCGAAGCCCGCCACCGCGCCGGTGGCCCCGCCGCGGCTGAGGTGCAGGCCGATATCGTCCATCTTCACGATCAGCGCCACGACGCCGTAGACGCCGATGGTGATCGCGAACGCCACCAGCACCAGCGCGCCCGCGCGGGTCACGAACGACATGTCGGCGGGGAGCTGCGACAGCGCGATCACCATGATCTCGGCCGAGAGGATCAGGTCGGTTCGGATCGCACCGAGCACCTGGCGCTTCTCCAGCGCCTTGGCATCGGTGATCGCCGCCACCTCGTCGGCGTGATGCTCGCCGAGCAGCGCCTCGAGGATCTTTTCCGCCGCCTCGAAGCAGAGATAGGCGCCGCCCAGCATCAGGATCGGCGTCAGCGCCCAGGGCGCGAAGGCGCTGAGCAGCAAAGCGAGCGGCAGGATCACGACCAGCTTGTTGGCGATCGAGCCGAGCGCGATCTTGCCGATGATCGGCAGCTCGCGATCGGGCGTGAGGCCGACGACATAGCGCGGCGTCACCGCGGTATCGTCGATCACCACGCCCGCGGCCTTCACCCCCGCGCGGCCGGCCGCAGCCCCCACGTCGTCGATCGACGCCGCCGCCAGTTTCGCCAGCGCCGCGATATCGTCCAGCAATGCGACCAGGCCACCCGCCATCAAATCCCCCTCATGTTTCGCTCGGGCTAGCCGAGATGAAGCGGAAATGCACGCGGATGGCCAAAGCTCCCGGCGGTGCGCTGCGCAGGCGCCACAAAACAGCCGTCATCCCCGCGCAGGCGGGGATCCATTGGCGCTGAAGCCGAGGTTCTTTCCCCCAGCGGCACGGCGAATGGATTCCCGCTTTCGCGGGAATGACGAAGGGTGGTTTGGGCAGGGTTCCAGCCCTCCTCGCATCGCCCGTTCAGTTCGGCAGGTCGATGGCCTTCTCGATCTTGAACTGCACCGACGCCCCCGCCGCGCCGCTGCCCGGCTGCCCGCCGCCGACGGTGGCGCGATAGGTACCGGCGAGCACCCGGTGCTGCCCTTCCACCGTCACCGTGCTGAGGTCGCGCGGCGACAGCGTGAACGTGACCTTCTGCACCTCGCCCGGCTTGAGCGACACGCGCTGGAAGCCACGCAACGCAAGCCTGGGCGCGCCGGGATCCTCGGGGAAGTTGAGGTAGAGCTGCGCCACCTCGTCGCCTGCCCGCGCCCCGGTGTTGCGCAGCTCGGCGGTGACGGTCAGCCCCGCCCCTTCGGCCTTTTCCACCACCGGCGCGGCGTAGGCGAAGCTGGTATAGCTAAGGCCATACCCGAACGGATAGACCGGCGTGCCGGTGAAGTAGCGATAGGTCCGCCCCTTCATGCTGTAGTCGCCGAAGGGCGGCAGGTCGTCGACGCTGCGGTAGAAGGTCAGCGGCAGGCGGCCCGAAGGGCTGGTCTTGCCCGAGAGGATATTGGCGATCGCGGTGCCGCCCACCTCGCCCGGATACCAGGCCTCGAGGATCG
Organism: Sphingomonas sp. ABOLE; assembly: GCF_003950455.1. Classification (NCBI taxonomy): domain Bacteria; kingdom Pseudomonadati; phylum Pseudomonadota; class Alphaproteobacteria; order Sphingomonadales; family Sphingomonadaceae; genus Sphingomonas; species Sphingomonas sp. ABOLE. The sequence goes on along the minus strand of NZ_QQWY01000002.1, from coordinate 153,228 downwards.
CCGCGGCATGGTCCTTGGCCCAGCTGAGGTTGATCGGGCTGCCGTTCATCGCGACGACGACCAGCGGCTTGCCGGTCGCCTTGGCGGCGTCGAGCAGCGCCTGCTGGTCGGGGAGCAGATCGAGGCTGGTCTTGTCGCCGCCCTTGAAGCCGGGGATCTGCACCGGCGATTCCTCGGCCTCCAAGTCCGAGGTGATCCCCACCACCGCGACCAGCACGTCGGCCTTGGCGGCAGCCGCCTGCATCGCCGCCACCGGATCGGTGCTGATCCGCTTCCAGACGAGATCGATGCCCGAGAGCACATGCTCGTCGGTGCGCACCTCGATCGGGTAGCGCTTGCCCTTGACCAGCTGCACCTCCCGCAGCGTCGGCAGGCTGCCCCAGCCCGACTTGGTCAAGTCCACGAACGGCTTGCCGTCGAACATCATCGCCCCGCCAAAGCCGGTCAGGCCCAGCCGGTAGGTGCCGGACTCCGGGGGCACGAGGAAGCCGGTCCAGATCGTGCGGTGATGCTCGGAGACGGTCGGCAAATCGAGGCTGCGCGCCGAGACATCGGCCTCGACGCGGGTCACCACCGGCGTGTCGGCGAACTGCATCTTGGCGACCGCGTCGCGGAAGGTGCCGGGGGCGTACTCGGTGGGCGCCGGGGTCACCGGATTGAAGTAGCGCGCCAGCAGCCCCGGCTTGCCGCTGGGGGTGCGCAGCGCCGATCCCGGCACCCGGTCGCCATCGGTCACCGAGGCGCCGAAGGGGGCATAGCTGACGTTCGCGCGCGGGAAGGCACGGCGCAGGCCCTCGACCACCGAGATCGGCGGTCCCGAGAGCGACGAGGAGTAATTGCCGCGCAGCACCCGCGTTGCGTCGCCGAGCGGGCCGATCACGGCGATGCGGCTACCGCGCTTCAAGGGCAACAGACCATCGTTCTTGAGCAGTACCAGGCTCTTCTCGGCCGCATCGAGCGCCAGCGCGCGGTGCGCCGGGGCGCCGACATCGCTGGGCTTACCCGTGGTGGTACGGATGCCCGGCAGGTCACCGTTGCGGAGCCGGGCGGAGAACAGCCGCACCAGCGCGGCATCGATCTCGCCTTGCGTGATCAGCCCCTTGGCGAGCGCATCGCGATAGCGATCGCCCAGCCCCGCCGTGTCGGTCAGCGTTGCGCCGTTGCATTCATTGTCGACGCCCGCGCGGATCGCCGCCGCCACCGCGCTGGGGCCGTCGGGCGCATAATGATGGTTGTCGCCGATGTCCTTCACCGCATCGCAATCGGAGACGACATAGCCCTTGAAGCCCCACGCGCCGCGTAGATGCTCCTTGAGCAGTTCGTCGCTGGCGCAGGCGGGCTGGCCGTCGATGCGGTTATAGGCGCACATCACCGACCCCGCCTTGCCCTCGACGATCGCAGCGCGGAACGCGGGCAGATAGGTGTCCTCCAGGTCGTGGCGCGAGACGAACACATTGGCTTCGTGGCGGGTCGATTCCGGGCCGCTATGGACGGCGAAATGCTTGGGCGTGGCGACCACGTTCGGCAGGTCCGGGTTGGGCCCCTGCATGCCCTGGATGAAGGCGACGCCGATCTTCGCGGTGAGGTACGGATCCTCGCCATAGGTCTCCTGCCCCCGCCCCCAGCGCGGATCGCGGAAGATGTTGATGTTGGGCGACCAGGTATCGAGCCCGGTGCCGATCCGCCCCATCCGGCCGGTCTGGCGGGCGAGCGCGTGCAGCCCCTGCACCTCGCTGCTGATCGCGGCGGCGACGTCGTGCACCAGCGGCGCATCGAAGCTGGCGGCGAGGCCGACCGGCTCGGGGAAGTTGGTGGTCGGCAGCGTGCCGAGCGCGCCATGGAGCGACTCGGTCCACCAATTGTAGCGCGGGATGTTCAGCCGCGGGATCGCCGGCGCGACGTTGAGCAGCTGGGCGAACTTTTCCTCGGGCGTGAGCTGCGCGACGATCGCCGCCGCCTTGGCATCCGCCTCGGCGCGCGGATCGGCGGCGGTCTGGGCGAGCGCGGGCAGCGGCAATAGCGCGGCGGCCAGCAGCGCGGCGCGGACGGTGCGGTTCATCTGGTTTCCCCTTTGCGGTCGGTCAGACCGGTTGCAGCCCGTGTTCGTGAATCTTGCGGATCAGGTCGCGGTGGCGCGGCAGCCCGGCGCAGAGCCGTTCGGTCTGCGCCGCATTCTCGCGCATCGCGCGCTCGGCGAGCCGCTGGTCGCCCGACAGCGCCTCGGGCTCGACTTCGCTGCGGAAGCCCATGCCGTAGAGGACATATTGGTAGCTGGCGGGCGGGAAGACCTCCTCCACCCGGTCGAACTCGTCATGGAACCAGGGCGGCTGGTAGCGCCACAAGGTGAGCAGCTCCTGGAGCCGCTCGGGGATGGTCTCGGGCAGCAGATTGTCGCGCCAGAATTCGGTGTCGGTGCGCTTGGTCAGGACATAATGGAGCTTGAGGAAGTCGATGATCCGACCCCAGCGATAGAGGGTGGTGGCGTTGAAGCGCTTGGCGACCACGTCCATCACCTCGCGCACCGCCGGCATCTGCTCGGCGATCAGCTTGGCGGAAAGCTCGATCAGCACAATCGCCGAGGCTTCCAGCGGCTCGAGGAAGCCGGCGGCGAGGCCGACCGCGACGACATTGTTCTTCCAGAAGATCTCGCGATGCCCCGAGCGGATCGGGATGCGGCGGACGGCCATGTCGGCACCGGCGGGGCCGAGATAGGCGCGCAGCGTCGCCTCGGCCTGGTCGTCGCTGGTGTGGGCCGTGGAATAGACATAGCCGGTGCCGCGCCGGGTCGGCAGGCCGATGTCCCAGATCCAGCCCGCTCCTTGCGCCGTGGAGAGGGTATGCGTGGCGATCGGAGCGTTCTCTTCCGGATAGGGAATCTGCGCGGCGAGCGCCGCGTCGCAGAAGAGGATGTCGCCGCAATCCTTGAACCTGACGCCCATCGTCTCGCCGAGCAGCAGCGAACGGAAGCCGGTGCAGTCGACGAACAGATCGCCTTCGATCCGCCCGGCCTGTTCGGTATCGATCGCGACGATGTCGCCATTCTCGGCCCGCTCGACCGCGCGGACATCGGCGAGGACGTGGCGGACGCCCAGCCTGGTGGTGCAGTGGCGCGTCAGGAAGGGCGCGAACTTTCCCGCATCGAGGTGATAGGCATAGTTGGCCTGCCCGTCATATTCGGGGGTGGCGATGGTCTTGGGGGCGAGGCCCGCATCGCAGATCCGGCCCTGCGGGGTGACCGTGTCGCAGAAGCTGCGGCCATTGGCGTTGGCGATCCAGTGCGGCACCAGGCTCAGCTGGTGGAAGCCCTGGGGGAGCATCAGCGGGTGGTAATAGGCGTCGTCCTCGGCGCCGGTGGTCCAGCGGGCGAACAGCGCGCCCTGCTTGAAGGCGGCGTCGCACTCGCGGAAGAACTCGGTTTCGGAGACGCCGATCTTGGCGAGCGTCGTCCGTAGCGTGGGCCAGGTCCCCTCGCCCACCCCGATGATCGGGATATTGGGGGACTCCACCAGCGTGACGGTGAAGCCGCCAGGCATCCGGCTCTGGTGCCGCGCGGCGATCACCCCCGCAGTGAGCCAACCGGCGGTGCCGCCGCCGACGATGACGATGTTCTGGACCCGTTTCACCCGCGCCGACCCGTGGAAAAAGAAGGGGATGCCGGACGATACCGACATCCCCAGTCGTGGGAAGAGACTTCAGAAGCGATAGCGCACGCCCGCGGTGAAGCGCCGGCCATAGGCCCACACGTCGAGCAGCTGGTTGGCGAAGCGGCCATGGGTGCTCTGCACTTCGTCGGTGATGTTGAGCGCTTCGCCGAAGATGTTGATCCGCTCGTTGATCTGGTAGCTCGCGCTCAGATCGATCTGCAGGCTGGAGTTGACGAAGGTCGGCTCGGCGCCGAACGAGCCCGTGTTCTGCGCCTGGCCGAAGGCGAGCAGATATTTGTCGCGCCAGTTGGCCGCCGCGCGGAATTCCACGCCATTCTTGTCGTAGAAGCCGACGAAGTTGGCCGAATTGGCGAGGCCGGTCACCGCGAAGCCGCTCTGGCTGATGTCGGTTGGGTCATAGGGCCGGTTGGTGTCGACGAAGGTGGCGTTGGCGATGAAGCCGAAGCCGCTGTTGCCGAAGGTGTTCTGCCAGGCGAGCTCGACGCCCTTCACCGTCGCCTTGGGGCCGTTGACCCGCTGCGACACCGCGAACTGCGCCGTGGTGCCGGTCGACGGATCGACCACGCCGTTGATCGACTGGCGCTGCACGCCCTGGACGATGAAGTTGCGCACGTCCTTCAGGAAGAAATTCACAGCAGTGTACGAGTTGCGCTGGTAATACCATTCGAGCGCGGCGTCGAAATTGTCCGCGAGATAGGGCTGCAGCGTGGGGTTGCCGCCGTCCGCGGTCAGTGCGCCGATGCGCTGGCCGACGCCGATGTTCAGCGCCGGCGTCAGCAGGTTGAGCGTCGGCCGGGTCAGCGTGCGCGAGGCATCGAGGCGCAGGTGCAGCGCATCGGTGAGCTCGAGCTTCAGGTCCATCGACGGCAGCAGGTAGGAATAGTTCGACTTGGTGGTGATCGCCTGCTGGTCGCCGAAATTGACCGTCAGCAGCGTCGGGTCGGTGGTGCTCGGCGTGATCGAGGTCGGCAGGCGGCCGATGCCGGTGGAGGAGACATGGGTCACTTCCTCGCGCACGCCGGCGTTGAAGAAGAACGGCATGCCGGCGATTTCACTCTTGAAGTTCGCCGAGACGTAGAGCGCCCAGGTCTGCTCGCCGATGTCGCGGGTGCTGCCGACATCGTTCGCCACCGCGAACTGGCCGTTGAAACCGGTGCAGCAGCTGGTGTTGTAGCCCGGAATCGTCTGGGTCTGGGGATTGCCGAGACCGGTGAGATAGGCCTGATAATCGGCCGCCGTGAAGTTGAGCAGCACCGGCGGCAGCGCGCCGGTATAGCCCGGCAGGAAATTGGTCGTGCTCACCGTGCCCTTGAACAGGCTCGCCGGGATCGCGACGCCGCCATTGGTGCCCGAGGCGGGGCCATAGCCCGAATAGGCCTGCCAATAGTTGTTGGCGAAGGTATTGGCGCTGCGGAACCGGAACTTGTCGTCGAGATAGGAGCCGCCGAAGCGCAGCGTCAGGTCGTCCTGCTGCCACTTCAGCCCCAGCCGGGCCTGCTTGATCTCGTCGGTATTCTTGTTGGCGATGTTGACGGTGACGTGGCTGCCGATCGCCGCAAGGTCGGCCCAGCGGCTGCCCGTGCCGTTGACGCCGTAATCGTGGAGGACCGGGATCACGTCCTTGCTGTCGCCGTTGATCGAAATGCCCAGCGACGGGCCGATGCCGAAGCCGTAGCCGACGTCCGCCCCCTTGGAGCTGATCCGGCCATCGGGATTGAGCCAGCTCTTCGACCAGCTGCCATCGGCCTCGACCTGCAGATTGTCGGTCGCATCCCATTTGACGTTGAGGCCGGTCTGGTTGGTGCGGCGCAGGTTGCTGTCGGTGCCCGCGGTAAAGTCGGTCTGCGAGTTGGCCTGGGTGAAGTCGGTGGTCGTCCCGTTCGCGTCGAGCTTGACGTTGCGCAGGCTGCCCTGGTTGAACCAGATGCCGAAGCCGAAATTATCGGTGTTGACCCGCTGGTCCGAGAAATTGTTGTCGAGCGTCAGCAGCACGCCGTCCGCCGGCTTCCACTGCAGCGCGATCCGCCCGTCGATCCGCTCGTCGCGCGTATAGTTCTGCGTCGCGCCGAACTGCTGCTCGAACCAGCCGACCACGGTCTGGCGGTTGCTGGGCGTGGCATAGGCCGCCGAAGTGGTATCGCTGGTCGGGTTGCAGCTCGTCGCGGTGCTGCCCGCCAGCTGGCACGGCGCATAGCGGCCGCCCGGCCAGCCATGGACGAACACGTTGTTGGTCTGTGTGTCGTGCCGCGTGTAGATCGCGTTGGCGAGGATGCCGAAGGTGTCGTCGGCGAAGGTCTTGCTGATCAGCAGGCCGCCCGTGGGCACCACCTTCCCCGCATCGTCCTGGATCGACCCCGATACCGACGCGGCGAGATGGAATCCCGGCCGGTCGAACGGCTTGGGATAGGCGACGTTGATCGTCGCGCCGATCGAGCTCGATGACAGCGAGACGTCGGGCGTCTTGAGCACGGTCAGCCCGCCGACAAAGTCCGAGCCGACGGTGGAGAAGTCGATCGAACGGCCGCCGGTGGCGGTCGACAGGCGCCGCCCGTCGACCAGCGTCTCGTTGAAGTCGCCGCCGAAACCACGGACGGTGACGCCGTTGGGCTCGCCGCGCGGCCCGTCGCGCTGGATCGAGATGCCCGGCAGGCGCTGCAGCGAGGCCGCGACGTTCGAATCCGGAAACTTGCCGATATCCTCGGACGAGATCTGCTCGATCACCCCGGAGGCATTACGTTTCGCATCCAGATTGCGTTGCAACGAACCGCGAATACCGGTGACGATGATCTCTTCGTCCTGCGCCTGGCTGGTCGACGGTGCCGTCGTCTGCGCCTGTGCCGGCGTGATCAGGCTGAGCGCCATCACGCTCGTGGCCCCCGCCAGTACATGCCGCGCAAGACGCGCGCGCCGCTGCGAAGAACCCATTCCGACGATGTTCGGCATGTGCTTACCCCCTCCGTGCTATTGTTGGGATCGATACAGACCCGCACGCGCTACACCGCAGTGCAACGCAACATATGCTCGGAGATTAGGCGCAAGCCTTCGCATCCGCACAAATAGCGGCACAACATCCTCCCCGATTCATTCTTCTTCTGCGAATCTGTAATGAAGTGTAGCCGTTAGCGTTAGCGCTATCAACTGGTTTTTGTCGGGGTATTCTTGTCCTTTAGTCAGGCCATTGGCGCCGGCGGCGCGAGCCGATATGCAGACCGGGGCGCACCACGCGCGGATGGAGAGGACAGGAATGGCTGAAGGCGTGACGTTGCTCGATTCGGTGGAGCATCGCGATCTGCGGATCCGTCCCGCCACCGGGCCCCTGCCCTATTTCGTCCCGGTCGTGGCGTCCGAGTTCGCCGCCGCGGCCGCCGCCTGCCCGGTGCTGCTCACCAAGGACGCCGAGACCGGGCGCTTCTATGTCGGCGCGATGCTGGGCTTCCAGCCGGGGGAATCGCTGGTCGAGCTCCGCGCCGGCGAAGGCTTCTGGCCGCTCCATGTCGAGCGCCAGGGCTTCTTCATCGCCGGCGATTCGATCGCGATCGACCCCAAGGATAGCCGCTTCGGCGGAGAAGCGGGCGAGCCGCTGTTCGGCGACGACGGCGCCCCCGCCCCGGCCTTGCGCGGCATCCAGCAGACGCTGGCCCAGCTGCACCGCGGCGTGGACGAGACCCAGGCCTTTGTTGACGCGCTGCTCGCCCACAAGCTGCTCGAGCCGATCGACGTGACACTGCGCTTCGACGACGGCACGTCGCTCGACCTGACCGGGCTCTACACGGTGAGCCTGGATTCGCTCCACGCGCTGGACGACGGCGCGGTGCTCGCGCTGTTCCGCGCCGGGCATCTCCAGCTCGCCTATGCGCTTGCCGGGTCGCTGCGGCAGATTGCGGTGCTCGCGGCGCGGCGCAACCGCCGGCTCGCGGCCTGACGATGCTCCGCGAGATCGCCGCCGACATTCCTCCCGCCGACTTCGCCGAGGCACGCCGCGCCTGCCAGCCGATCATGCTGCGGGGCGCGGCGGCGGCCCTTCCCGTCACCCGGGCGGCGGCCAGTATCGAAGGCCTGTGCCGCTATCTGTGCCACTTCGACAGCGGGCGGACGGCGCAGGCGTTCGTCGGCGATCCGGCGATCGGCGGGCGCTATGCCTATGGCGAGCAGCCCGATGGCTTCAACTTTGCGCGCGAAACGCTCGGCCTCGCCGCGGCGCTGGACCGCATCGCCCGCGCCGCCGCCGCATCCGACCAGCCCAGCGTCTATTGCGGCTCGCTCCCCGCCGAGGATCATCTGCCTGGCTTCGCCGAGGCCAATCCCCTGCCGCTGGTGCCGCAAGGCGTGCTGCCGCGCCTGTGGATCGGCAACGCCTCGACGATCGCCTGCCATTATGACCGGTTCGACAATCTCGCCTGCGTGATCGCCGGCGAGCGCCGCTTCACGCTCTATCCACCCGATGCGATCGGCGATCTCTATATCGGCCCGATCGACCATACGATGGCGGGCCAGCCGGTGAGCCTCGCCGCCACCGCAGCCCCGCAGGATCCCCGTTACCCCCGCTTCGCCGCCGCCCAGGCGCGCGCGCTGACGGTGACGCTCCACCCCGGCGATGCGCTCTACCTACCCAAGCTCTGGTGGCACCAGGTCGAAGCGACCGCGCCGTTCAACCTGCTGATGAACTATTGGTGGGACGATTTCGCCAGCGGCCCCGATTCCCCCTATACCGCGCTGCTGCTGGCAATGACGACGCTTGCCGAACGCCCTCCGCCCGAGCGCGCGGCGTGGCGCGCCTTTTTCGACCACTACGCCTTCCGCCGCGACGGCCACCCGCTCGCCCATCTGCCGCCCGAGCGGCACGGCATCCTCGCCGACAGCCGCGAGAATCGCGGGCGGATCCGCGCCTTCGTGATGCAGCTGCTGCGCGGCGGCTGACGCTCAGCTGTGCTCGGTGCCGAAGGCGCGGTCGCCCGCGTCGCCGAGGCCCGGCACGATATAGCTGTGCGCGTTGAGCTCGGCATCGAGCCCCGCCGTCCAGATCGCGACATCGGGATGCGCCGCCCGCACCGCCGCCACGCCCGGGCGTGCGGCAAGCAGGCACACGAAGCGCAGGTCGCGCGCGCCCGCCGCCTTCAGCCGATCGAGCGCCGCCACCGCGCTGTTGCCGGTCGCCAGCATCGGATCGACCATCAGCACGGGTCGCGCCGCGATGTCCGCAGGCGCCTCGAAATAATATTCGATCGCCTCGAGCGTCTGCGGATCGCGATACAGGCCGAGATGCGCCACCGCCGCCTCGGGGAGCAGATCGAGCAGGCCCTCGGCCATGGCGAGTCCCGCGCGCAGTACCGGCACGACCACCGGCGGCGCGCAGCCCAGCACCGGCGATTCCATCGCCGCCACCGGCGTCTCGATCGCCAGCGGCGCCAGCGGCAGGTCGGCCAGCGCCGCTGCGCCGACCAGGGTCGCCACCGCGCGCAATTCGGCGCGGAAGCGCTCGGGCGGCGTGGTCCGGTCGCGCAGCCGGGTGAGGCGGTGCTGGACCAGCGGGTGGGCGACGATCGTCAGCCCGGCGATATCGGGTTCGGCCATGGCCGGGTGGTGCGCGATGCACCGCCGGCATGCAAGCCGGCGGTGCACGCGATCAGCGAACGACTGGGAACTCGTACACCGCGGTCGCGATCGCCGGCACGGTGAGAGAACGGCCGAGCGCCGGCACCCGCGCCTCGCCGATCGTCACGCCGGGTGCCGCGCCGACCTTGTTCTCCGCCGCGAGCGACGCGCCGGTGAGCAACCAGCGACGCCCCGCCCCGCGCGTGCGCACGCCCTGCAGCGCGATGGCGACGGTCTGGGGCTTCACCGTCGCGTTGACGATGGCGATCTTGAGCGTCCGCCCGTCGGCGCTGAGCGCGGCGATCATGTCGAGCGGCCAGGTCGCGCTGCCCGCCTTCACCTGCGGGTGGCTGTAGCCGACGACATATTTGGGATCCGGCTGCGGCACGTTGCCGTCGAGCGCGATCGGCACCGTGCCCGCACCGAAATGCGCGCCGTACAGCTTGAACACCATGCCGGTGGCGTTGAGCGTCGAGGCAGTGGGCGTGATGTCCATCGTCGAGGCGCCGGTGGTGAAAGCGCTCATCGTCAGGAAATCGGTGTGGCGCAGCATTTCCTGCAGCACCATCGAATAGGCGAGCGCGTTCTTGAGCGTCGGCGGGCCGAAATAGGCGTACTCGTCCATCGACAGGAAGATCTTGTCGCGGCGCAGCGCCGGGAAGCGCTGCTCGTAGATCTTCCACTCCTCGGCCTTCATCCGCACCTGGTTGGAAGGCGAACGGACATATTCGAGCAGTTCGGCATCGGCGGGGGCATCGGGGCGCTGCTCGGCGCGGTCGTACCAATGCTCGCTCACCCCGGCGAAATTGCCCCAGGCCTTGGCGAACAGCCCGCCGGTCCAATCCTCGTCGGTGCCGAACTTGTGCTGGATGCTGGCGAGCGTCGGGTTCTCCTTGGTGCCCTTGGGATGCATCTGGTCGGGCATCGCGCCCGATCCGATCAGCACGATGCCCGGATCCTTGGCGCGCATCGCCCGGGCGAACTCGTTGTGCTTCATCATGAAATAATCGAGCGTCGTGCGGCCGATCTGCCACCAGCCATAGGGCTCGTTGCCGATGTTCCAGAAGCGCACGCCGTACGGCGCCGGATGACCGTTGGCGGCGCGCTTGGCGCCCCATTCGCTGGTCGCCGGGCCGTTGAGATACTCGACCTCCTCGGCTGCGGAGTTGGCATCGCCCAGCCCGGCATTGACCGTGACATAGGGCTCAACGCCGACCAGCTTCGCCAGCGTCATCCACTCGTCCATGCCCTGGTCGTTGGTTTGCATTGCGCTCCAGGCATGGTCGAACATCGGCGGACGCTTGTCGCGCGGGCCGACCGCCTCGTGCCAGTCCCAGTCGGAGAGGAAATTGCCGCCGGGGAGCCGCCAGAAGCCCGAGTTGAGCGTCCTGGCGAGCGCGGTGGTGTCCGCCCGCCAGCCGTCGATATTGTCCTCGGGCATCAGCGATACCGCCGCCATGCGGAAGCGGCCGCTGCCCGTGCCGGTGATCTCGAAGCGGGCATCCGTGCTGTCGGCCTGGGGGGTGAAGGCGAAGGTCACCCGCTGCCAGCCCGGCGCCAGGGCCGGCAGCGCCACGGTTTCGCCATCGCCGCGCCCCTGCCCCCAGGCGAGCCGCACCTGCACGCGCGCGCCGGCATCGCCGTTCAGCCACAGCGAACCGACATAGCGCTTGCCCTTGGCGATGCCGATGCCGTCCTGCGAGAGGCCGCGCGGGGTCTTCGCATCAAGGGCGACGCTGGGGCTTTGCGTACCGACATAGGGGTCGTGCGTGTCCATGGTGACGGCGTCGTCGCCGCCGATCGGGCGCCATTTGCGATAGGCGACCCCGGGACGCCCCTCGGCATTGGGCGGCGGCGGCACGTCGCGCGCGGCGGGTACCACCGGATAGTAGAATTTGCGGTCGTCGAGCATCTCGGCCCACAGCGTCCGCGCGACCAGGCCGCCGATCGGCTCGATGAACATGCCATATTCATATCGGGTGACGGGCGCCGAGGCGCGGCCCGCATCGATCGTCGCCTGCAGGGTCTGTGCGCCCGCCGGCGAAATGGTGCACGCGAACAACAAGGCAGACATGCCGGTGCGCAACCGTGCCATATTCCTCTCCCTCTTTTTATTTACTCCGAGCTGTTGTATCCGAAGGGAGATGTTAACGCTACCGTATATCGGGGTGTTGACGGCTTTACTTGACAAAAAGCGCAGACTGGCGGCGGCAGAACTGCGCCGACAAGAATAGAAGGCCGAGCCGGCCGTGCATGGGAGAGAGAGCGATGGGCAAACGGACTTGGGTGACGCGCGCAGCATTGCTGGCGAGCCTCTGCGGTGCACCGGTAATGGCGCAGGTGCAGACGCAGATCCCGCCGGTGGTGGCCGGCGCGAAGCCGGTCACGGTGCAGCGGATCAAGGTCCACTCGTCCGCGATTCAGGGCAATCTCGAGGGCGAGAGCGCCAATCGCGACGTGATCGTCGTGCTGCCGCCCGACTATGCGCGGGCACGCGCCAAGCGCTACCCCGTCGTCTATGCGCTCCACGGCTATTCGATCGGCGCCGAGCAGTGGATCAAGGAGATCCATGTCCCCCAGGTCGTCGAGGGTGCCTATGCGCTCGGCGCCAAGCCGGTGATCCTGGTGCTGCCGGACAGCAAGACGCTGCACAACGGATCGATGTATTCGAGCTCGCCGACCACGGGCGATTTCGAGCGCTTCGTCGCGCACGATCTCGTCGCCTATATCGATGCGCATTACCGCACGATCCCCACGCGCGAGAGCCGTGGCCTGGTCGGCCATTCGATGGGCGGCTATGGCGCCAGCCGCATCGGGATGAAGCATGCCGATGTGTTCGGCGCGGTCTATATGATGAGCCCCTGCTGCCTCTCGGCGCGCGACGCCAGCCTGCTCGATTCCAATGGGCTCGCCCAGATCGCCGCGATCAAGACCCGCGAGGACGCGACCAAGCTCTCCTGGGGGCTGCGCGCCACCCTGGCGGCGGCCGCGGCCTGGTCGCCCGATCCCAAGGCGCCGCCGCTCTATCTCGACCTGCCGATCGAGGACGGCAAGCAGCGGCCCGAGGTGCTGGCGAAATGGGCTGCCAACGCCCCGCTGGCGTTCGTCGACCAGTATATCGGGGAACTACGCCGCTACCGGGCAATCGCGATCGATGTCGGGGACAAGGACGGTCTACGCACCGATGCGCAGGCGCTGCACGAGACGCTGGACCGCTACGGCGTGCCCAACAGCTTCACCGTCTATTCCGGCGACCACACCAGCGCGGTGGCCGACCGATTCCAGAACTACGTCCTGCCCTTCTTCAGCAAGAATTTGGTTTTCCCGAACCAGCGCTGAGGCCGTTTCGGGGGCGACGCGAGCCGATGGCGGATCGCGTCGCGGGCAGCGTCATGCCAGGTCGGGCGCAGCGCCTCGGAGCCGAGTCCCCGCCATTGGTCGTCGTGCAGCTGCTCGATCATGCCTCACCTTCGCCCTGCACCAACGCTGCACTGCAGCAGGGTGTTCATCATTTCCTTATCATGATCCAGCGCTCCCTGGTTACGCGGGTAATGGTGCCAGCGCCGCGGTTCCGAGCAGCGCCGGAATATGCTGGGCCAAGGCGAAATAGCCCTTGCGGCAATAGGGCCATGCCTGCTCGTCCCAGGCACGGCGATGTTCGGCGATGGGGATCGCTTCGCGGTGCGCTGCCAGCGAGTCCGCGACCTGCCCAACGGGGGCATAGCCCGTCACGATCTGCGCGACCCCGTCCTCCTGCGCGACCGCCACGGCAGCATCGACATCGTCGACCCAACGCGCGGCCACGCCCCAGTGGCCGGTAGCACGCTGCAGCCCGTCCGCCACCGCGGCAATATCCGCCGCACCGCTGCAATGCCGACGACACGCTACGACACGCCGCACGTCCAAGCCCTGCAGGCGCACCTCCGTCTCCAGCGACAGGTCCTCGGGAGTCAGCAGCAATAGGGATGGTGCCTGCAGGTCCGGCACCGCCGGCTCGCGGATGCGGCAAAGATCCGGCACGGATGTTTCACGTGGAACATCCGCCGTCTTCGTGAGGCCCTGCGCGCGAAAGCGCCCGCCGGTCTGCACCTGAATGCGCTCCGCATTCGCGAGATACACTTCCCCGGGCGTGTGCAATCCCGCCACCCAGCGCCAGGACAGCGTATTGGAGGCAGGGTCCGCATCGACCAAATGTCGGAAGGTAAATGCCGCGCCGAGTGCCCAAGGAAGTCCAAGCGTGAAGATCCAGATCGACGCGAACTGCATCCGCGCCCAATTGTGCAGATAGCCCGTCTCGAACAATTCCCGTGCCCATGCGTCGAAGGCGTCGATCCCGGTCCGCCCTTCGACCGCCGCGGCATAGCCCTCCGGCAACCCCTGTTCAGTCAGCCGCGCACATTCGGCGCGCCAATCGTGCCAGACCGACGGATGCTGCTCCAGCCAGCCCTTCCAATAGGTCCGCCAATACAGCTCAGCGATGAACTTGGCGGCCGGCGCATAGCCATGCATGCCCAGAACCAGCTCGGCAATTTCCGCTTCGCTGATCAGCCGCCGCCGTACCGCTGCGGAGAGCCGAGACACCGCATGATGCTGCCCCTGCCCCCGGTCCTCATTGCGATGCTGGGTGTACGCCGCACCCGCATGCGGTAGAAAGGCGGCCAGGCGCGCCTGAGCCGCACTGCGCGACAAGGGGAAGTCGAACGACAGGATTGGCCCACGGCCCGGAGCAGAGAGCAACATGACGATAAGTTGCCATGCCACTCGTGAAGGTCAACCCTGCCTATAAGGACAGTGCCACCAAATCAGATACGTTCCCCGCTCAGTCGCTGACAAATCATGTCGAGCTGATCAAGCGTCGAATAGCCAACGGTCAGCGTACCGCCCTTATCGCCATGGGCAATGCGCACGTTGAGACCGAGCACGTCGCCCAAATGCCGCTCCAAGGCGGAAATATCGGGATCCCCTTCGCTGCGGCTGTCGCTTGCCTTGCGCTTCGGCGCCGGCTTGGCGGTGCGCGCCAGCTTCTCGGTGTCGCGCACCGACAGCCCCTTGGCGACGACTTCGCGCGCCAGCTTCTCGGGATCGGGCGCGCCGATCAGCGCACGGGCATGGCCCATCTCCAGCGAGCGATCGACCACCATCTCGCGCACCGGCACCGGCAGGTCGAGCAGGCGCAGCAGATTGGCGATGTGGCTGCGCGACTTGTGGACGATCTTGCCCAGCGCTTCCTGGGTATGGCCGAACTCTCGGATCAGCCGGGCATAGCCCTCGGCTTCTTCGATCGCGTTGAGGTCTTGGCGCTGGATATTCTCGATCAGCGCAATCTCGAGCGTCTCGGCGTCGCTCAGCTCGCGGACAATCACCGGCACCTCGTGGAGCCGCGCCCGCTGTGCCGCCCGCCAGCGGCGCTCGCCGGCGACGATCTGGAAACTCTGTCCGTGTGGACGCACGAAGATCGGCTGGATCAGCCCGCGGGTGCGGATCGACTCGGCCAGCGTATCCAGCGCCTCCTCGTCGAAATGGCGACGCGGCTGGTTGGGATCGGCGACCAGCGAGCTGGTCGGCAGCATCCGCACGCCCGAGCTGCTCGTCGGATTGCCCTTGATCGGCTCTTCGGGGATGCTGTCCCCCAGCAACGCGGAAAGCCCGCGGCCGAGGCCAGGGCGGGGCTTGCGGGCGGCGGCGGGAGAATCGGTCATGCGGCTTTCTGCAATTTGGGAAGGCGGTCGATCACTTCGCGGGCCAGGGCGATATAGGCTTCGGAGCCGGCGCAGCGATGATCGTAGATCAGCGCGGGCACCCCGTGGCTCGGCGCTTCGGACAGGCGGACGTTGCGTGGGATGACGGTATCGAACACCACCCTGCCCAGCACCGCACGGACATCGTCCGAGACCTGGTCGGTCAGCCGGTTGCGGCGATCATACATGGTCAGCGCGACGCCGAGGATCGACAGGCCCGGGTTGAACCGGCTGCGGATCCGCTCGACGGTATTGAGCAGCTGGCTGAGCCCTTCCAGCGCGAAGAACTCGCATTGGAGCGGGACCAGCAACGCATGCGCCGCCACCATCGCATTGACCGTCAGCAGCCCCAGCGAGGGCGGGCAGTCGACCAGGATCACGTCCCATCGCTCGGCCCGATGGCGCTTGATCGCCGCGTCCAGCCGGTGGGTGCGCGCATCGAACTCGATCAGCTCGATCTCGGCGCCCGACAGGTCCTGCGTCGCCGGCACCACGTCGAGTCCGGGCACGGTGGTCGGCACCGCCACGTCTTCGAGATCGGCATCGGAAACGAGCAGGTCATAGCTCGAATGCTCACGATCCCCGCGGCCGATGCCGAGCCCGGTCGAGGCATTGCCCTGCGGGTCGAAATCGATCAGCAGTACCCGCTTGCCGGTGGCGGCGAGGGCGGTGCCGACATTGATGGCGGTCGTGGTCTTGCCCACCCCGCCCTTCTGATTGGCGATCGTGATGGTGATCATCTGGCGCCTATCTGTGTTGCGACCACGATGCCCGAGTCCGGCTGCGTGATGCTGGGTTCCACGTGAAACCGACCTTGCCATTTCGCGCGCGCGGCATCCACCTCCGATTGCGCACTCCGTCCCTTGGGCAGCAACCAGACTGTGGACGAATCGGTGCAGTGCACTGTGGATAACATCAGCGCGGACAATTCGGCGACGGCACGGGCGGACACCACGGCCACGGGCCGGTCCGGACGATAGGATTCAACCTTGCTACCAATCACCGTCACGCGATCACCGATGCCGAGCCGGTCGGCGGCGTCGCGGAGAAACTGCACGCGCTTGGTGCGCGGCTCGACCAGCACCACCGGGCGATCGGTAAGCAGCGCCACCACGATGCCGGGCAGTCCCGCGCCGCTACCGACATCGAGCCATGCCCCCTTCCCGGCCTTTTCCGCAAGCGGCACCAGCTGGGCCGAATCGGTAAGGTGACGGCCCCAGAGGCTGTCCAGGGTCGAGCGAGCAATCAGGTTCTGATGCGCCGCTTCGGCGACGAGGATGTCGCCGAACTTGGCGACCAGTGTTTCACGTGAAACACCGAAGCGGTTCCGCATCCAGGCTTTGGCTTCGTCTTCGTTCATGCCACGGCCTTTCGCGCGTGCAACAAAATGGCGGAAAGGGCCGCGGGGGTGATGCCGCGAATACGCGCTGCCGCACCCAGCGTCTCGGGCGCAGCGACGGTCAGGCGCTCGACCATCTCGTTCGACAGGCCGGGGATGGCGGCATAGTCCATGTCGCCCCGTAGCCGCACCGCATCGTTGGCGCGCAGCTGGGCGACTTCGGCATCCTGCCGTTCGAGATAGGGTGCGTAGCGCGCGTCCTCGACATATTCGGCGAGCAGGGCAGCATCCGTTTCGGGGACCGAATCCAGCACATGCTCAAGCGCGACGCCGGGAAAGCGCAGCCACTCCCGCGCCGGCCGCTTCGCGCCGTCCTGCGCCACGGTCGCGCCGCGGGTGGCGAGCTGGTGCGCGGTACGCTCGACCGCGAAGATCGCGTCGAGCTTCTCCCTGCCTTCCCGGCTACGGTCGAGCCGATCCTGGCGCTCGGAACCGAGAAGCCCCAGCGCCTCGCCGATCGGCCCCAGCCGTGTCTCGGCATTGTCCGCGCGCAACCGCAGCCGAAATTCGGCACGGGCGGTGAGCATGCGATAGGGTTCGGTCACCCCCTGCAGCACCAGGTCGTCGATCATCACGCCGAGATAGGAGGTGGCACGATCGAGCACCAAGGGCGCAATGCCGAGCGCCAGTGCCGCCGCATTGGCGCCCGCGGCGAGCCCCTGCCCGCCTGCTTCCTCATAGCCGGTCGTGCCGTTGATCTGACCGGCGAAAAACAGGCCGGGGATCTGCGGCAGCGCCAGCGTGGATTCCAGCGCGCGCGGATCGATATAGTCATATTCGACCGCATAGCCGGGCACGGTGATGACCGCCTGCTCCAGCCCCGGGATCGAGGCAATCATTGCTGCCTGCACATCAACCGGCAACGACGTCGAAAGCCCGTTGGGGTAGACCAAGTGATGGTCGAGCGCCTCGGGCTCGAGGAACACTTGGTGCCCGTCGCGATCGCCGAAGCGATGGACCTTGTCCTCGATCGACGGGCAGTAGCGCGGGCCCTGCGCCTCGATCGCGCCGGTGAACAGCGGCGAGCGATCGAGCCCGCTGCGGATGGCATCGTGCGTCGCTTGGGTAGTGCGGGTGACGGCGCAGTGGAGCTGCGGCAGCGGCCGCGTCGCATTCATGGGCGACATCGTCCACGGCTCGACATCGGAGGCCTGCTCTTCGGTGCGCGCCCAATCGATCGTCCGACCGTCGAGCCGCGGGGGCGTGCCGGTCTTGAGCCGCCCCATCGGCAGCGCCAGCTCGCGCAGCTGCGCCGCGAGGCGAAGCGCGGAGGCCTCCCCTACCCGCCCGCCTTCGAACCGCTCCTCGCCGCGGAACAGCCGGCCGCCGAGGAAGGTGCCGGTTGCGAGCACGACGGCTGGCGCGGCCAGGCGACTGCCATCGCGGAGCTGCACGCCGGCGACCTTGCTGCCTTCCAGGACCAGCGCTTCCGCCTCGCCCTCGACGAGCGTCAGATGGTCCTGCGCACGCAGCATCGCCTGGACCGCTGCGGCGTAACGCATGCGGTCCGCCTGTACCCTTGGTCCCTGCACGGCAGTGCCCTTGGAGCGGTTGAGCATACGGTAGTGAATGCCCGCCGCGTCCGCCGCGCGCGCCATCAGCCCGTCGAGCGCGTCGATCTCGCGGACGAGATGGCCCTTGCCGAGGCCGCCGATCGCCGGGTTGCACGACATCGCGCCGAGCTTTTCCAGATCGAAGCTGAGCAGCGCGGTACGGGCGCCGCGGCGCGCGGCCGCAGCCGCTGCCTCGGTACCGGCATGGCCGCCGCCGATCACGATCACGTCGAATTGCATGGCACCGCTAAACGCCTTCGGCGCGCGCTTGTCCAGAGGGGTGCGGCGGAACGCCTCATCCGTGTTCCACGTGGAACACATTATTTACCGATGCAGAACTTTCCGAATAGCGCATCGAGTACATCTTCGACGCCAGCGCGTCCGGTAATCGCATCGAGCGCACGGCGGGCGGCGCGGAGCTCCTCGGCGAACAGCAGCGGGTCGTCGAGCAGCGACGCTCGCGCCAGCGCATCGGCTGCCGCGTTGCACCAGCTGCGCTGGCGAGCATTGAGCGCGACGAGATCGGGCGGTGGCAGCAGCTCGGACGCGGCGTCCGCCATGCGTCGCCAGAGCGTGTCGAGGCCCCTGCCCTCGCGCACCGACACGACCAGCTGGTCGGCCTGCGCCGGCGCGCGACCTTCGACATCGGCACGGGCATGCACCCACAGGGCGCAGGGATGTAACGGCGGCGCATCGTCGCCCAGCCACAGCAACAGATCGGCTTCGGCCAGCGCATCGCGGGCGCGTGCCACACCGATGGCTTCGATCGGATCGTCGGTTTCCTCTGCGAGCCCTGCGGTGTCGATCAGCAGCCAGGCGATGCCTTCGCGGACCACGGGTATTTCGATGCGGTCGCGCGTCGTGCCGGCGATGGGCGACACGATCGCGGCGTCGCGCTCGGCCAGCGCGTTGAACAGGGTCGACTTGCCGGCATTGGGCGGGCCGCCCAGCGCGACGCATAACCCGTCCCGCAGCCGCTCCACCGGCGGCCGCGCTGCGACGGCGGCGATGTCGCTGCCCAGCGCGGCGGCGGCGGTCCGCAGCGCCGGCAGCGGGTCGGCACCGGCGACGTCATCCTCGTCGCCATGATCGAGTTCGGCTTCGATGCGGGCGGCGAGCCCGAGCAACCGGTTCGTCCAGTCCTCGGCATGCCGCCGCACCGCGCCGCCCGCACTGCGGATCGCCGCGCGGCGCTGCGCCTCGGTCTCGGCCATCAGCAGGTCGCCCAGCCCCTCGGCCTCGCTCAGGTCCAGCCGGCCGTGGAGCAGCGCCCGCCGCGTGAACTCCCCTGCCTCCGCTACGCGAAGTTCGGGAAGTTCGGCGAGCGCCGCCTCCACCGCGCGCACCACGGCGCGGCCGCCATGCAGGTGCAACTCGGCAAGATCCTCACCGGTCGCCGATCGCGGCCCCGGGAAGCATAGCACCAATGCCTGGTCGAGCGGCTCGCCGGCCGCATCACGCAAGGTGCGCAGCACAGCATGCCGCGGTGCGGGGACGTTGCCCGCAAGCTGCTGCACCGCAGCAAAGGCTCGGGCGCCGCTGATGCGCAGCACTGCGATCGCCGCGGGCGGCGCGCCACTCGAGACCGCGAAGATCGTGTCCATACGGGCCGTGGTCAGCTCCCGGGCTTCTTGGTCGCGGCGTCAAACATGCCGCGCCAGAAGTTCATCCCCGCCTCGCCCATCGGCGCCCAGCTGCGCATCATCTGCTCGAAGCCTTCGGGGGTGCCGTGATTCTCGATCGCCTTCACCATTAGCTGCACATAGCGATCATGGACCGGGGTCAGGTCGGGCAGTCCCATGGCGCGGCGCGCTTCTTCCGGCGTGCACTCGACTTCGACGTTGATCTTCATGTGAACCCTTCCGCGCTTGAGCGCATCCCCGGCCGCCTGCTAGGCCATGGCCATGTATGCGCGCGACCATGCCCTGATCGCAACGCCCATCGGCCCGATCCGGATCGAAGGCAAGGAGGGGTATCTGGAGCGCATCACCATCGGCGTCGAAGGCCCCGCCAGCCACGGCAGTGCGGCAGCCGTGCGGGCGGCCGCGGAGCAGCTCGAACAATGGTTCGCCGGTGAACGGCGCGACTTCGACGTGGCGCTGGCGCCAGCGTCCACACCGCGCGGCGCGTTTCTGCGCGACGGCCTGATCGCTGTGCCGTTCGGAAAGGTTATCAGCTATGGCGAACTTTCACGCGCGCTGGGCTCAAGCGCCCGCGCAATCGGTCAGCTATGTGCCCGAAATCCCTTCCCGCTCGTTGTGCCCTGCCACCGCGTGGTGAATCAGGGCGGCGGGCTCGGCGCCTATTCGGCCGGGCAAGGACCGATCACCAAATCCTGGCTGCTCGAGCATGAGCGGCGCCTAACCGGAGACTATCTGCTATGAGCACTCTGACGATCGACGCCCTGGACGAGACCGGCAGCTTCTCCGCCTATGTCGCGCGTCCCGAGGGCACCCCACGCGCGGCGATCATCGTGATCCAGGAAATCTTCGGCGTGAACGACGGCATCCGCCAGAAGTGCGAGGACTTCGCGCAAGAGGGCTATCTGGCTATCGCGCCCGACCTGTTCTGGCGCCTCGAGCCCGGTATCGAGCTCGACGCCGATGTGCCGGAGCAATTCCAGCAGGCGCTGGACCTGTTCGGCAAGTTCGACCAGGACAAGGGCATCGCCGACATCGAATCGACCATCCAGGTCGCGCGTGCCGAACTCGGCGGCGGCAAGGTCGGTGCCGTCGGCTTTTGCCTTGGCGGCCGCCTCGCCTATATGACCGCGGCACGAACCGACATCGATGCGAGCGTCGCCTATTATGCGGTGGGGATCGACGGGCTGCTCGACGAGAAGCACGCCATCGCCAAGCCACTGATGCTACATATCCCGGTCGCCGACCATTTCGTTCCGCCTGAGGTACAAGCGAAGATGCACGAGGGTCTGGACGGTCACCCCAAGGTCACGCTGTTCGACTATCCGGGCGAGGACCATGGCTTCGCCGCCGAGCTCGGCAAACGCCGGTCGGAAGAGGCCGCGCAGCTCGCCGACAAGCGCACTGCGGAGTTCTTCGCCGCCAACCTGGGCTGAGGCCTTGCTCACCCCTCCCTGCCGAGCAGGGAGGGGTCCTGGGCATCAGAATAAGCTGGTGATGCCCGCGGTGCCAGGCGTGCCCACCCAGCCTTCGTAGATCATCTTGCACGCGACGAAGACGATCACCGCCAGGCCGAAATAGGCGATCCAGCGGTGGCGATCGATCAGCTTGGCGATCAGGTTCGCCGCGAGCCCCATCAGCGCCACCGACAGCAGCAGCCCGACCACCAGAATCCCCGGATGCTCGCGCGCGGCGCCCGCAACGGCCAAGACATTGTCGAGGCTCATCGAGACGTCCGCGACCGCAACCGCCCAGGCGGCCCCGGCAAAGCTGCGCGCCGAACGCACGCCCGAATGCTCGTCGCCTTCGATCTCCTCCGAGCCGGCGCTTTCACCGCCATGGCGGATCTCACGCCAGAACTTCCAGCTGACCCAGAGCAGCAGCAGCCCGCCCGCGAAGATCAGCCCGACGATGCCCATGAGCCAGCTGACGATCAGCGCGAAGGCGATGCGCAGCACCAGCGCCGCGCCGATGCCGATCAGGATCACCTTCTTGCGCTGGTCCGCCGGCAGCCCCGCCGCCAGCGCGCCGACGACAATGGCATTGTCGCCCGCCAGCACCAGGTCGATCATCAGAACCGAGCCAAAGGCGGCGAGTGCCGCCGGATCGCCGAGGTTGGAGAAATCGGCGACGATGTGCTGCCAGATGTCGAGCGGGGAGCCGATACCGCCCGCGGCGGCGCTGAGAAGAAGATCGATCATGCCAAAAACCCTAGCGCCCTGATCGGCGTACGCAACGCCTACGCATGCCCGAGCCGAGACGTTCCATTACCCCTAACGCAAAAAGGCCGGGCAGCACGGCCCGGCCCCTCCAAAATAGCGGTCGGAAACCCGTGCGTTACTGATTCATGCTGTCGAAGAAGTCCTCGTTGGTCTTCGAGTCCTTCATCTTGTCGAGCAGGAATTCCATCGCGTCGATGGTGCCCATCTGCATCAGGATGCGGCGCAGCACCCACATCTTGGTGAGCTTGGCCTTTTCGACCAGCAACTCTTCCTTGCGGGTGCCCGACTTGCCGACGTCGAGCGCCGGGAAGATGCGCTTGTCCGCCACCTTGCGGTCGAGGACGATTTCCGAGTTGCCGGTGCCCTTGAACTCTTCGAAGATCACTTCGTCCATGCGGCTGCCGGTATCGATCAGCGCGGTGGCGATGATCGAAAGCGAGCCGCCTTCCTCGATGTTGCGGGCAGCACCGAAGAAGCGCTTCGGACGCTGCAGTGCGTTGGCGTCGACACCGCCGGTCAGCACCTTGCCCGAGCTCGGCACCACGGTGTTGTAGGCGCGGCCGAGGCGGGTGATCGAGTCAAGCAGGATCACCACGTCCTTCTTGTGCTCGACCAGGCGCTTGGCCTTTTCGATCACCATTTCGGCGACCTGCACGTGGCGCGTGGCCGGCTCGTCGAAGGTCGAGCTGATCACTTCGCCCTTCACCGAACGCTGCATGTCGGTGACTTCTTCCGGGCGCTCGTCGATGAGCAGCACGATGAGGAAGACTTCGGGATGGTTGTCGGTGATCGCCTTGGCGATGTTCTGCAGCAGCACGGTCTTACCGACGCGCGGCGGCGCGACGATCAGCGCGCGCTGGCCCTTGCCCTGCGGTGCGACGATGTCGATCACGCGGGCCGACTTGTCCTTGACCGTGGGGTCGAGCGTGTCGAGGCGCAGCTTCTGCTCTGGATAGAGCGGGGTCAGGTTGTCGAAGTTGACGCGGTGGCGCACCGCATCGGGATCGTCGAAATTGACCTTCACCAGCTTGGTGAGCGCGAAATAGCGTTCGCCGTCCTTCGGCCCGCGGATCTCGCCTTCCACCGTGTCGCCGGTGCGCAGGCCGAACTTCCGGACCTGGTTGGGGCTGACATAGATGTCGTCGGGGCCGGCGAGATAGTTCGCTTCGGGCGAGCGGAGGAAACCGAAGCCGTCGGGCAGCACTTCGATCGTGCCTTCGCCCATGATCTGGTCACCCTGCTCGGCCTGGGCCTTGAGGATGGCGAAGAGCAGGTCCTGCTTGCGCAGCGTCGACGCGCTCTCGACGCCCAGTGCCTCGGCCATGGTGACCAGCTCGGCGGGGGCGGTTTTCTTGAGGTCCTTGAGATGCATGGAAGGTCCGGAAATTCTAAGGGGGGAGAGCGTCGATCGGCGATGTGTACGCGCAGGAGTCGATGCTTGAAGGAAGGATGCACCGGGCTCGGCACACGCCAACAAAATTAGGTAGCGGGTTGCCCCAAGTCAACTGCGATTCGGCGCAGATTACCTCGCCGAATCGCAGTACTTCTCAGAACGGCTTCACCTCGGCGAGGATGACGATGAAGACGAGCGCCAGCGCCGGTACTTCGTTGAGGAAACGCAGCGTGCGCGTCGCGATCGGCGCCTCCCCCCGGCCCAGCTTCCGCGCATAGCCCACCGCCCAGCCATGATAGCCGCTGAGCAGCACGACGAGCAGCAGCTTGGCATGGAGCCAGCCGATTCCCGCCTGGCCGTCGAACAGCCCGATATTGGCCGAGAGCGCCAGCCCGAGCACCCAGACGATCAGCATCGAAGGCGTGAGGATCATCCGCTTGAGCAGCGCCTCGCGCTTCGCCCAGGCCGCCGCCTCGGGCGTGCCGAGCGCCTCCTGGTGGTGGATCAGGTAGCGCGGGAACAGGAACAGCCCCGCCATCCAGAATATCACGAAGATGACGTGGAACGCCTTCACCCAGAGATAGGCACTGCCCAGCCAGCCGATCATGCTGCGGTTCCTCGTACGCGGCCCAGCAGCTGCTCGACATGCGCGATCGGCGTGTCGGGCAGGATACCGTGGCCCAGATTGAACACATGGGGCCGCTCCGGAAAGGCCGCGAGGATCCGATCGATCGCATGATCGAGCACCGTGCCGCCGGTGATCAGCGCCAGCGGATCGAGGTTGCCCTGTACCGGCAGTCCTTCCGGCAACACTGCGTTCGCCCATGCAGGGTCGACCGTCTCATCGAGTCCGATCGCATCGACTCCGGTTTCGCGAGCATAGGCGGCGAGCTTGCCCCCTGCCCCCTTCGGGAATCCAATCACGGGCACCAGATCCCGAACGGCGGCCACGATCCGCGCGTTGGGGGCGATCACCCAGCGTTCGAACTGGGCGGGGCTGAGACTGCCGGCCCAGCTGTCGAACAGCTGCACCGCCTCGACCCCGGCTTCGGCCTGGGCCCGCAGATAGGCGATGGTCTGGTCGGCGATGCGATCGACTAGCGCCTGCATCAGGCCCTCGTCGCGATAGGCAAGGCGGCGGGCCTCGGCCTGCTCGCGGCTGCCTTGGCCGGCAATCATGTACGTCGCCACGGTCCAGGGGGAGCCCGCAAAGCCCAGGAGGGTGGTCGAGGGGTCCAGGGAGGCCTTCACGCGTCGAATCGTGCCGTAGATGGGCTCCAGGACGCTGGAATCTGCATCGAAGCTGTCGAGCACGTCCCTCGCGGTCACCGTCGGGGCGAGTCTGGGGCCTTCGCCGGTCTCGAACCACAGCTTCTGGCCCAGCGCCATCGGCACCACGAGGATGTCGGAAAACAGGATCGCGCCGTCCATGCCGAAGCGGCGGATCGGCTGCAGCGTGATTTCGGCCGCCGCGTCGGAATCCATCGCGAGCGCGAGGAATCCCCCCTTCTCGGCACGGAGCGCACGATATTCGGGCAGGTATCGGCCGGCCTGGCGCATGAGCCAGACGGGCGGAATGGGCTGGCGAGTCCCTCGAAGGGTCGCGAGCAGCGGCTTGGATGCGCGAAGAGTCAGAGCCGGGATCCCACTACTAGAAGATTCGATTCTCAGGATGTTGGAGTCTGTTGGCCGGTGAAAGCCGGGGCTTATGGCGATGTGAGTCAGTTGCCAACAATTTGACTCCTGCTGCCATGCGGAATCGCACGGATTCGGAAAAACTGTCCACAAGACTCACAGGCTGTGCATGGAAAGCACAAGCTGGGGATGCGGCTGTGGACGAATCACCAGCTGAATCGCGGAATCGGGCGGGTTGGCCGGATGCCGCGGTTACGCTACCGCTTGTTCGCCATGTTATGCACAGATCGGTCCCCAGCCTGATGCGGCTGCACCTGCACCTGCTCTCGGACTCCACCGGCGAGACCCTGGAAAACATCGCCAAGGCGGCGCTGGCGCAGTTCGACGATGTCGAGCCGCTGCGCCATTTCTGGCCGATGGTGCGCAGCGAGGCGCATCTGGAACGCATCCTGCAGGAGATCGCGCAGAACCCCGGGCTGGTGATCTACACATTGGTCAATCGCGACATCCGCCGCATGCTCGAGACGCGCTGCCGCGCGCTGGGGCTCCCGGCGATCGCGCCGCTCGACCAGGTGAGCCATGCGCTGTCCAATCTCCTCGGCCAGGAAGCCAAGGCGCGGCCGGGCCGCCAGCACATGCTCGATGCCGCCTATTTCGCCCGCGTCGACGCGATCCAGTTCACCATCGCGCATGACGACGGCATCGGCTGGGAGGATTGGGAGGAAAGCGACATTTTGCTCGCCGGCGTGTCGCGTTCGTCGAAGACGCCGACCTCGATCTATCTCGCCAATCGCGGTTACAAGGTGTCGAACATCCCGATCGTGGTCGAGTCCCCGCCCCCGGCCAAGCTGTTCCAGCTCCAGCGGCCGCTGATCGTCGGGCTCACCACCAGCGCCGACCGGCTGGTGCAGATCCGCCGCAACCGGCTGCTCTCGCTCAACCAGGCGCCCCAGACCGACTATGTCGACCAGGAAGCGGTGCAGCGCGAGATCGCCTTTGCCCGCCGGATGTTCGCCGACCACGGCTGGCCGGTGATCGACGTCACCCGTCGCTCGATCGAGGAGACCGCGGCCGCGATCATCCAGCTGTGCAACGACCGTGAAATGGACCGCCGATAATGCCGACTCTAGTCCTTGCCTCCCAGAGCGCCTCGCGCCGGGCAATGCTCGATGCCGCAGGCGTGGCGCACGAGGCGCTGCCGGCGCTGGTCGATGAGGCCAGCGCGAAGCAATCGCTGCTCGCCGAGGGTACGTCCCCGCGCGACCTTGCCGATGCGCTCGCCGAGCTGAAGGCGCTCAAGGTTTCGCGCATGGCCCCGCAGGCCCTGGTGCTGGGGGGCGACTCGCTCGTCGCGCTCGACGATGGCAGCCTGCTCGACAAGCCCGAGACCCGCGAACAGGCGCGCGACCATCTCCAGCGCATGTCGGGCAAGACCCACGACATCTACAGCGCGGCGGTGATCGCCGAGGGCGGCCGACCGGTGTGGCGGCATGTCGATCGCGCCCGGCTCCACGTCCGCCCGCTGAGCGAGGCGTTCATCGAATCCTACCTCGATGTCGAATGGCCGGCGATCGCCGGTTGCGTCGGCTGCTTCCGGATCGAGGGGCCCGGCGTGCAGCTCTTCAGCCGGACCGACGGCAGCCATTTCACCATCCTCGGCATGCCGCTGCTGCCGATTCTCGACTATCTGCGCACCCGGGGAGTGATGCCCAAGTGACTCGCTATGCCGAGGTGATCGGCGATCCGATCTCCCATTCCAAATCGCCGATCATCCACAAGTTCTGGCTCGATGCGCTGGGGATCGAGGGCGATTATCGCCGCACCCATGTGCTGGGCGACGACCTCGCCGGCTATTTCGCCCGAGCCAGGGACGACGCCGACTGGCGCGGTTGCAACGTCACGATTCCGCACAAGCTGGCGGTGATGGACCTGGTCGGCGATCCCGGGGGCGTGCGCAGCACGATCGGCGCGATGAATACGGTGATTCGCGGTGACGACGGCGCGCTGATCGGCACCAACACCGATGCCGGCGGCTTCTTCTCGCCGATTGCCGGGCTGGAGCTGGAAGGCCGCCATGCGGTGGTGGTCGGCGCCGGCGGTGGGGCCCGCGCGGTCCTGTTCGCCTTGTCTCGCGTGGGTATCGGCCGGGTTACGATCCTCAACCGCAACGTGCTCAAGGCAGCCGCCTTGCTTTCCAGCTTCGGGGTGAGGGGCGATGCGCTGCCGATCGGCGCGCCCCTGCCCGCGGCCGATCTGCTGGTGAATGCCAGCCCGCTCGGCATGGACGGCCAGCCGCCGCTCGACCTGGATCTCGATCCGCTGCCCGAACATGCCGTGGTCTACGATATCGTCTATGCCCCGCTCGAGACGCCGCTGCTCGCCCAGGCGCGCGACCGCGAGCTGGACACGGTGGACGGCCTCGAGATGCTGGTCGGCCAGGCCGCGCTCGCCTTCGAGCTCTTCTTCGGCGCCGAACCCCCGCGCGATCGCGACGAGGAACTGCGCGCGCTGCTCACTGCATGAGCAGGCGGCCGATCGTGCTCGGGCTCACCGGCTCGATCGGCATGGGCAAGTCGACCGTCGCGGCGATGTTCGCCGCCGACGGCGTGCCGGTGTTCGACGCCGATGCGACCGTCCACCACCTCCAGGGTCCGAGTGGCGCGGCGGTCGCGGCGATCGAAGCCGAGTTTCCGGACACGACCACAGAACTCGGGGTGAATCGCACGCTGCTGCGCGAGGCGGTGATGGCCGACCCCACCGCCTTCGCCCGACTCGAAGCGATCCTGCACCCCGCCGTCGCCGAGGCGCGCGAGTCGTTCCTGGCGGCCCACGCCGATGCGCCGCTGGTCGTTCTTGACGTACCATTGCTGTTCGAGGCCGGCGGCTGGCGGCATGTCGACAAGATCGCCGTCGTCTCCGCCCCGCCTGAGGTGCAGCGTAACCGCGTCCTCGCCCGCCCCGGCATGACCGCGGAACGCTTCGACGCCATCCTCGCGCGGCAAATGCCCGACGCCGAGAAACGCGCCCGCGCCGATTTCGTCATCCCCACCGGCGAAGGCCTGCAGGTTACGGAAGATTGCGTACGGAACGTCATCGCTTGCCTCGCGCCGCCTGCGGGTGGATAAGCGCTCCATGCGGGAAATCGTGTTTGACACCGAAACGACGGGACTCAGCTTCTCAGGCGGCGACCGCCTCGTCGAAATCGGCTGTGTCGAGCTGGTGAACCGGGTTGCCACCGGCAACCACTTCCACGCCTATATCAATCCGCAGCGCGCCATGCCGGTGGAGGCGTTCAACGTCCACGGCCTGTCCGAGCGATTTCTTTCCGACAAGCCGGTGTTCGAGGATGTCGTCGAGGATCTGCTGGCGTTTATCGGCGACTCGCCGATGGTCGCGCACAATGCAGGGTTCGACTTCAGCTTCCTCAACGGGGAACTCGGCCGCTGCAGCCGTCCGATCGTCGACCTCAGCCGCATGGTCGACACGCTGGTGCTCGCGCGCACCCGGCATCCCGGTGCCAAGCACACGCTCGACGCGCTGTGCAGCCGCTACGGCATCGATCTCAGCGCGCGTACCCTGCACGGCGCGCTGCTCGACGCGCAGCTGCTGGCCCAGGTCTATGTCGAGCTGACCGGCGGCCGCCAGATCACGCTGGGCCTGGCGGAAGAAGTCCCGGTGGTGCCCGAGACCGCCGCCGAGGCGCCGAGCAGGGTACATATCCGGCCGGCGCGACGGTTTACCGCGAGTGCGGTGGAACTTGAACGGCACGCAGCGTTTCTGAAGTCCCTGGACGAGCCGCTATGGGGTGTTCCCACAATCGACGCGGTTCCGGCGCAGCCCTAGGTCGCTCGTCCCTAATTGCGAAGTGGAGGTACATTATGGATATCCGGATCTCGGGGCATCAGGTCGATACGGGCGCAGCGCTCAAGACGCAGGTGACGGATCGGGTCCAGGGTATCGCCGACAAATATTTCTCCCGCGCCATCTCCTCGCAGATCACCTTCGGCAAGGGCCCGCACGACAACGGCTTCACCTGCGACATCGTGATGCACGTGACGCAAGGCCTGGTGCTCAAGGCGACCAACAGCGGCATGGAAGCGCATGGCGCGTTCGATGGCGCGGCCGACCGGATCGACAAGCAGCTGCGACGCTATGTCCGACGGCTCAAGGATCGACGTCCGACCGAAGTGATCGCGCTGGCCGAGGGCGGCGCCTATGACAATGGTTTCGACAATGCCGGCTATACCTTGTTCCAGGAACCGGCTGCCGAGGAAGAAGTCGCCGATGCACCGCTGGTGATCGCGGAGACGCGCGTCGACGTACCGGACGCCACGGTTTCGGACGCAGTGATGATGCTCGACTTGCGCAATACCAACGCATTGCTGTTCCGCAACAGCGGTACAGGCGCCTATAATATGGTCTATCGCCGCGGCGACGGAACGATTGGCTGGGTTGAGCCCAACCGCGCACCGGCGTAAGGCCGGCCTGCCCGACGGGCAGCACCGCTTCTTTGGAACGATTTCATGACTGATCTGAGCGATTTGCTCGTGCCGGAGGCGGTGCTCGCCGGCGTTACGGCGGGTAACAAGAAGGCGCTGTTCCAGCAGCTTGGTGCCAGTGCGACGGCGACCTACGGGGTCGACGCCAAGCTGGTGGCCGAGCGGCTGGCCGAGCGCGAGCGGCTGGGCTCGACCGGCTTCGGCGGCGGCATCGCGATCCCGCACGCCCGGCTCGACGACTTGCCGCACGTGTGCGGCGTGTTCGCCCGGCTGGAGCAGCCGCTCGATTTCGGCGCGGTCGACGAGCTGCCGGTGGATCTGGTGTTCATGCTGCTCTCGCCGACCAATGCCGGCACCGAGCATCTGAAGGCGCTCGCCTCGGTATCGCGGCGGCTGCGCGAGCGGCCCTTTGCCGAGAAGCTGCGCGGCGCGGGCTCGAAGGACGCGCTCTACGTGCTGCTCACCGGAGTCGAGGCGCGTGACGCCGCCTGAATCGGCGCCGACCGGGGCCGAGGCGCATTACCGGGCGCTCGAATCGCTCTACGCCGCCGCCCCGATCAACCAGCTCTTCCCCTCGGTGCTCGAGATTCCGGAGGCGGGGATCGCGCGGATCCGCTTCGACGTGGACTCGCGCTATTTCCACGCGGCCGGGGCGACGCACGGCACCAGCTATTTCAAGATGCTCGACGATGCCGCCTTCTATGCGGCGAACAGCCTGGTCACCGATCGCTTCCTGCTGACCACCGCCTTCAACCTGCTGCTGACCAGGCCCCTGCCCGAAGGGCCGGTGATCGCCGAAGGCCGCTGGGTGAGCGGCCAGCGTCGGGTGTTCGTCGCCGAGGCGCGGCTGATCGACGCGCAGGGCGAAGAAGCCGCGCGGGGCACGGGCACCTTCATGCGCTCGCGGATCGCGCTCGCTACCCTGCCCGGCTATCGCACCGCATGACCCCGCGGCTGACCAGCGCGATGCTGGTGAGCGCGCTCGTGCGGCGGGCAGATGCCGCGGGCGGATCGGCGATGGTGCTGGCCAAGGGCGACGCGACTTCGGGTGCGATCCTGCTGCTGCTGCTCGAACGCGGCGCCAACCCGCGCTTCGTGGAGGGGGGGATCGGCCCCGACGGCGAGCGCGCGCTGCTCCCCTCCGGCCCCAAGGAACTGGCGGACGAGGCGGAGGCCGGCGCCTATTGGCGACGGCGGCGGGAGCGCGACGGCGATCTATGGGTCGTCGAACTGGATATCGCAGGCGGCGAACGGTTCGCCGCTGAAACGATGAACCTTTGTTGACAGTCCGGCCCACGCCCGCGAAAGGGTTCACCACGTCAATTCGCGTTGTGCCGTTCGGGGTGTGAAGTCGATCGGTTACGCAGTCGGGGGGTAAGTCCGACGGTCCAGTCTCCTCGGGAGCAGCGGCCGATCGCACGCCAACCGCACAATACAGATATGAAATGAAGTTTCTGCCACGGGCTGCAACTTTCGCAGCTGTGACTTTTTGCGCTGGCGCACTTGCGAATGCCGCCACGCTCAACCTGAGCCCGCTCCCCCAGCAGGAAGCGAAGACTCAGGCGACGGTGCAGCCGGCACCGGCACAGATTCAGAACGTCCTTGCTTCCCAGCAGGTTCCCGCGCCCCAGGCTGCGGTCGAGCAGCACGGGACCGACGCCGAGGACGATGCCACCCCGGAATACGCCACTCTCTCCGACGCGGTCGCCGCGCAGGAAGACATCGCCGCGCTCGAAGAGGATCGCGAACTCCGCTGCCTCGCCACCGGCGTCTATTTCGAAGCCCGCAGCGAGCCGCTGTCGGGCCAGCTCGCGGTTGCCGACGTGATCCTCAACCGCAGCACCTCGGGCCGCTTCCCCGGTTCGGTCTGCTCGGTGGTGACCCAGAAGGGCCAGTTCTCGTTCGTCCGCGGCGGCAAGCTGCCGACTCCGCCGGCGAATGCGCACTGGCGCCGCGCGCTTGCCGTCGCTCAGGTCGCCCGCGAGAATCTGTGGGAAAGCCCCGCCGGCGACGCGCTCTATTTCCATGCGCGCTACGTCAACGGCGCGCAGGGCCGCGCCACCGTCGCGACCGTGGGGAACCACATCTTCTATCGCTGATCGGACCTCGTCCGTTCGCCTGAAAAGCCGCCGAAGCGATTCGGCGGCTTTTCTGTGTTCGCTAAATGTTCTATGTTCTGGCGATGAATGCGCACACGCCCCTGCCCGCTAGCCTCACCCCCGAAGCCGAGGCACTGGTCGCTGCGGACGTGGTCCGCGGCGTGTCCAGGATGCTGCTGCGCCACGATTGCGTGGCGATCAGCGAGGTGCCGCTGGAGGGCGGCCGGCGGGTCGACCTGATGGCGCTGGATGCGCGCGGCAACATCGTCATCGTCGAGATCAAGGTGTCGCGCGCCGACCTGCTCGGCGATGCGAAATGGCCGGAATATCTAGGCCATTGCGACCGCTTCTTCTGGGCGGTGCCGCAGGGATTCGATCTGCGTCCGCTCGACCAGCCGCATTTTCTGCCTGAACGCACCGGGCTGATCGTCGCCGATCGCTATGACGCAGCGGTGGCGCGCGAGGCGGCAACGGTGCCGCTGGCGGCGCCCGCCCGCCGCAAGGCCACGCTCGCCTTCGCCCGCCGGGCGGGACGAAGGCTGCTGGGGATGCTCGATCCCGACGTCGCCGACGGGTTCTGATCCTAGGTTAGAGCTTGGGGCCCGCCGCCGTCGCAGCACGACCGACCTTGGGCGCATCGGCGAGCAGCTTGGCGATCGACGGATAGCGGGTCTCGCGCTTGGCATATTCACGCGCCGAGAGGCCGCCGCCGAAATCGCTGCGATCGGGGTCCGCCCCGGCATCGAGCAGCTTCTTGACCACCTCGGCGTCGTGCGAAAGCACCGCGCGGATCAGCGGGGTGACGCCGCCATTGTTCGCCAGGTTGACGTTGGCCTTCTTGGCGAGCAGCGCATCGACCCCCGGTGCCCAGCCGAGGCCGGCGGCGACGATCAGCGGCGTGTTGCCGTCGCGATCCTGGATGTTCACGTTGATGCCGGGCTGGTTGATCAGCACGGTCAGGTAGGTCGGATCCTGGCGCTTGACGACGATGTGCAGCGCGGCTTCCCCGGTGCCATAGGGATCCTTGACGTTGATCATCGAGGCTGCCTTGTCGCGCAGGAACTCGTTGACCTTGTTCCCATCCGCCTTACGGATCGCGTCGAGGAACTGGATGCTCTCGCGCGGCTGGCCCATGCCCTGGGCGAGCGCCGGAAGCGGCAGGAGGAGAAGCGCCGCGGCGGCGGCAGAGGCGAGACGGAACGTCATTGCTGGATCGGTACCTTCGATACTGGCGACGGATGCAGCGGCGTTCCTAGCAAAGACTGGCGGTGGATACCATGAACTGGATGTTTCGCGCATTGATAGCTTCCGCAATATTGGCGCTGGCGGCCTGCGGAGGCGGCAGCCCCGGCGAACCCCCGCTGGCCGGGGCGCGGATCGGCGGGCCGTTCACCCTCACCGACCAGAACGGCAAGACCGTCACCGATGCCGATTTCGCGGGCAAATACCGCATCGTCTATTTCGGCTACACCTATTGTCCCGATGTTTGCCCGACCGACCTGACCAAGATCGGCGCAGCGTTGCGTGTGCTCGACAAGCAGGCGCCGCGCACCGCGCAGAAGATCGTACCGCTGTTCATCACGGTCGACCCAGAGCGCGATACGCCGGCGCAGCTCAAGCAATATGTCGCGAACTTTCATCCGCGCCTCGTCGGCCTCACCGGATCGCCGCAAGCGATCGCGCAGGTGGCGAAGGCATATGCGGTCGCCTATATGAAGCAGCCGACGCCGTCGGGCTATCTGATGGGCCACACCCAAGTGGCCTATCTGATGGGGCCGGACAGCAAGCCGATCACCAGCCTGCCGCTGGAGAAGGATCCCCCGGCGATCGTCGCCGAGCTTGAGCATTGGGTGCGTTGACCATCAAATTCTGGGAAGATCTGCCGCTGGAGGCCCTGGACCGCGCGCAATGGGAAGCCCTGTGCGACGGCTGCGGCAAGTGCTGCCTGCACAAGCTCGAGGACGAGGAGACCGGTGAGCTGTTCGCGACCAACGTCGCCTGCAAGCTGCTCGATCGGCGGATGGGACTGTGCAAGGATTACAAGCACCGCCGCGCCTATGTGCCCGAATGCGTGCGGCTGACGACGCGCAACGTGGCCGACATCGAATGGCTGCCCACCACCTGCGCCTATCGCCTGCGCGCCAACGGCGAGAAGCTGCCCGACTGGCACTATCTCGTCTCGGGCGACCGCGAGGCGGTGCACCAGGCCGGCGAATCGACCCGGGGCTGGACCATCTCCGAGGAGGATGCCGGCGATCTCGAACACCACATGACGGACCGCCGCCTTTGATCGAGGGGCTCGAAGTGATCCGCCATCCCCGCGCGCGGCGGATGCGGCTCGCGATCGATCCCCGCGACGGCAAAATTCGGCTGACCATCCCGCCGCGCGCGAGTCTCGCCAAGGCGATGCAATGGGTGGGCGAGCAGCAGGGCTGGATCGACGCGCAGCGTGAGCGGCTGCCGGGTGGCCGCCCGTTCGTGCCGGGAGCGCGTGTGCCGTTTGGCGACGGCGAACTGGCGATCGTCTGGCCGGTCGCCGGTGTCCGCGGCGTACGGCGCGAGGGGGACCAGCTGCTCTGCGGCGGGACGGCGGAAGGCCTCGGCCGCCGCGTCGAGCGCTGGCTGCAAGCCGAGGCGCTGCGGGTGCTGAGCGAGGAGACTGCGCACTATGCAGCGCTTGCCGGGGTGCGGGTCACCAAGGTGGCGATCGGCGATGCGCGCAGCCGCTGGGGAAGCTGCGCCTCGACGGGGGTGATCCGCTACAGCTGGCGGCTGATCCTGGCGCCCAGCGAGGTCCGCCGGGCGACGGTGGCGCATGAAGTCGCGCACCGGGTCCATATGAACCACGGCCCCGATTTCCACGCGTTGGTCGAGCAGCTCTACGGCGCCGACCCTTCGCCGCATCGGCACTGGCTGCGCAAACATGGCGCCGGCCTGCACTGGATCGGGCGCGAATAGCCTCCCGCCTGCCAGTCCCCCTCCCGCCTGCGGGCGGGGCGATTAGAGCAGTGCCCTCGTCCTCAATATTCGTCGTTGGGCCGCTGGCGATCCTGCGGCGCGGGCTGGCGCTGCGGCTGGCGGGGTTGCTGCTGCTGCTGCGCCGGCGGGCGGCCGGTCATGCGGTTGATCCAGTCGCGGTCGAGCCGCTCGCCCTGCTGCTGGACGGGCGCCGGGCGTCCCCCCTGCTGGACCGGATCGGTGCCGTCCATGCCCTCGTCGTCCTGCGGCTCGATCGGCACCTGCGGCGGCGGAGCGATCGGATTGCCGTCCGGATCGACCATCATGCCGTTGTCGGGTGCGCCATAGGCGTCCTCGTCGGGCTCGAGCATGTTGTCCGGTGGCGTCAGCTGGGTCTCGAACTGCTCGACCGGCCGGTTGGCAACCGCCTGGATCATGAAGTCGTGGAACGCCCGCGCAGGCGCACGGCCGCCCTGCAGGCCCGGCACCACCTTGGCATCGTCGCGGCCCATCCACACGCCGGTGGTGAGGCCGCTGGAGAAGCCGATGAACCAGCCGTCCTTGTTCGAGCTGGTCGTGCCGGTCTTGCCCGCGACAGGACGTCCGATCTGCGCGGCGCGGCCGGTGCCGGTGGCGACGGCGGTCTGCATCAGGTCGATCATCTGCGCCGCGACGTAGTTGGCGACCAGCACGTGGCTGGTATCCACCTCATGCTGGTAGATCACGCGGTTGTTGGCGGTCACACGGGTGATGCCATAGGGCGTTACCGCCACGCCGTTATTGCCCACCGAGGCGAAGGCGCGCGTCATGTCGATCAGGCGAACGTTGGAGGTGCCGAGCACCATCGCCGGCTGGGTGTTGATCGGGGTGGTGATGCCGAAGCGCTTCGCCATGTCGGCCACGGTGGTGAAGCCCACCTCCTGGCCGAGCTTCGCCGCGATCGTGTTGACCGAATAGGCGAAGGCGGTGCGGATCGTGATCGGGCCGCTGTTTCGGCGCGAATCGTTGCGCGGGGTCCAGCCGTCGATCGTCACCGGTTCGTCGACCACCACGTCGTCGGGCTTGTGCCCGGCTTCGAGCGCCGCGAGATAGACGAACAGCTTGAACGACGAGCCCGGCTGGCGCTGGGCCTGGGTCGCGCGGTTGTAGATCGAGGACACATAGTCCTTGCCGCCGACCATTGCCCGCACCGCGCCGTCCCGGTCGATCGAGACCAGCGCGCCCTGCGCCCCGTCGGGTGCGTTGACGCGGATCGCCTGGTCGGCGCTGCGCTGCATGTTGAGGTCGAGCGTCGTCCACACGTCGAGCGGCGCGTCGGTCTCGTCGATCAGCGTCTCCAGCTGGGGCAGTGCCCAGTCGGTGAAGTAGCGGACGCTGTTCTGCTTGGGCTCGGGCGCCAGCTGCACGGCGTGCGGGTCGGTGCTGTTGGCCTGGGCCTCGCTGATCTTGCCGGCTTCGGCCATCAGCTTGAGCACCACCGTCGCGCGGTCGACCGCGGCCTCGGCGTCGGCGGTCGGCGAATAATGCGACGGCGCCTTTACCAGGCCGGCGATGATCGCGGATTCGCCGAGCGACAGGTTGGTCGCGGGATGGCCGAAGAACTTGCGGCTCGCCGCGTCGATGCCATAGGCGCCGCCGCCGAAATAGACCTTGTTCAGGTAAAGCTCGAGGATCTCCTGCTTGGAGAATTTGCGTTCGAGCGCCAGTGCCAGGATCGCCTCGCGAATCTTGCGGGTGACGCTGTACTTGTTTGACAGGAAGATGGTGCGCGCCACCTGCTGGGTGATGGTCGAGCCGCCCTGCAGGCGCCGCCCTTCGTCATGCAGCCGCTTGGCGACCCAGAAGATGCGCGCCACGCCGACCGGATCGACACCCCAGTGCGATTCGAAGCGGCGATCCTCAGTCGCGATGATCGCGTCCTTCATCGCCTGCGGGATCTGGTCGTATTTGATCCATTCGCCATAGCTCGGCCCGAGCGAGACCAGCACGGTGCCGTCGACCGCGTGGACGCGGATCATCTGGCCGTTGGGCGAGGACTTCATCTGGTCGAAGCTCGGCAGCGTCGAGCGCGCCGAATAGACCGCGATCACCAGCGCGATGCAGGCGATCAGCGCCAACGCCACGCCGCTGATCAGCGACCAGAGGAAGAACTTCTTCCAGAAGGAGCCCCGGCGCCACCAGGGCGCAGCTGCGGTTTTCGATTTCACGGCCATGTACGGCGTGGTCGATTACAGGCTTGCGGGGCTTCCCACAAGGATCAGGCGGCGGAAGCCCCAGCAGCGCGCGGCCGGAACTCGAGGCTGACCGAATTCATGCAGTAGCGCAGTCCGGTTGGCGGCGGGCCGTCGGGGAAGACATGGCCGAGATGGCCGTCGCAGCGGGCGCAGCGCGCCTCGATGCGGCGCATGCCGTGGCTGGTATCGGCATGCTCGCTGACATGGTCGGGCGCCACCGGCTGGGTGAAGCTGGGCCAGCCCGAGCCGGAGTCATATTTGTCGATGCTGTCGAACAGCTCGAGCTGGCAGCCGGCGCAGCGATAGATGCCGTCGGCCTTGTTGTCGTTGTAGCGGCCCGAAAAGGCGCGCTCGGTGCCCGCCTCGCGCAGCACGTGGAACTGCTCGGGGGTGAGGCGCTTGCGCCATTCGGATTCGGAGAGATTCAGCTGTTCCATAGGCCCGAAATGTGGGTTCGGCGGGCCGTGCCGTCAATCCGCCGAAGCGCTCAGTCCGGGATGGTGATCCGCTGCACCACCGCGCCGCTCTCGCGCAGCTGCGCCTTCAGCACTTCGGGCTTGGGGGCGTAAAGGAAGCCGAAGCTCACCGTGCCCTTGCGGGTGCGCACGGCGTGGTGGAGCCGGTGCGCCTGGACGATCCGCTTCATGTAGCTGGAGCGCGGAATGTAGCGGTGGCGGATCCGCTTGTGGACGATCAGGTCGTGGAAGCCGAAATAGATCGCGCCATACGCCGCGATTCCCGCGCCGATCCAGGTGAAGCCCGGCCACCAGCCGAGCTGCACGCCGCCGAGCAGCAGCACGAAGGAGGGCACCGCGAAGATCACGGCATAGAGGTCGTTGAGCTCCCAATTGCCGGTGCGCGGGCGGTGGTGGCTCTTATGGAGGAACCAGCCCGGCCCGTGCATGATCCAGCGATGCGCGGCATAGGCGAACAGCTCCATGCCGAGCACGGTGGCGAGGAAGATCAGGACGGCGTTGAGCGGCGACATGGCCCCCATGTAGGCGATCCCGCCGCGCCATTCCATTGACTTTGCCCAAAGAGGCAGGGTCAGTCCGGTGCTACGTCTAGGAGGTCCGCGCCCATCGCCGAGATCAGCCAGTCGTGGAAGATCTGCACCGGCCGCAGCGTCAGCGCGCGGGGGCGGCAGACGAACCAGTAGCTGTAATGGCTCTCCACCGTCAGGTCGAACAGCTGCACCAGCCGCTCGTCGCGGGCGGACTGGTAGTGCGATTCGAGCATGAAGGCGACGCCGAGACCCTGCGCGGCGGCCTCCAGCATCAGGTTGCCCGAATCGAACAGGTCGATCGCCGCCGGTTCGAGGTCGGGATAACCCGCCGCCATGCGCCAGGCGGTGAAGGTCTCGGGCATTTCGCGGTGGACCAATGCGGTGAGCCGCGACAGGTCCATCGGGTCGCGCACCGGATTGGGGCCCTCCACCAGGCTGCGCGCGCCGATCACGTGGACCCGGTTGCGGTCCAGCCGACGCGAATAATAGCCGGGGTCGATGTCCCGGGCGATGACGATCGCCGCATCTAGCCCGTCGCCGAGCCGCGCCATGCCGTGGCTGCCGGTATCGACGTCGAGATGCAGCTCGGGGTGCCGCTTCTTCAGCTCGGGCAGGCGCGGCAGCAGCTGTTGCGTCGCATAGAGCGGCAGCACGCCGAGCCGGAGCCGCAGCAACTCGCTGCCGCTGGTCATCGTCTCGATCGCATCGGTCATCGTGTCGAGCGCCGGCGCGATCAGGCTGAGCAGCCGGTCGCCATCGTCGTTGAGCCGTAGCGACTGGTGGCGTCGCTCGAACAAGGGCTTGCCGATGAAGCGCTCGAGCGCCTGCACCCGCCGGCTGAGCGCGGGCGAGGACAGCGCCAGTTCCTCGGCGGCGGCCTTGATCGAGCCCAGGCGGGCGACCTGGACAAAGGCCTCGATCGCGGTGAGCGGCGGGAGGCGTCGCATCGATCCGTCTCTCTTCTTTGGTGCGGTGCAGCAATGGGTTTGTGCGAACGATACCCGCCCGCACAACTTTTTCCCGCTGGAGCGAATATCGCTCCGGACAATCGCGATTGCAAGCCGTGCATGTACGCGGTGTAATTTTCGCACTTGCACAAAAACGTGCCGCACTGCACATAGGGGGTGCCTTTCAGGCATCCTCTCCTAAAACTTTCCAAGGCCGCCCTTTTTGAGGCGGCCCTTTTTTTTGCGTCCGCCGTTCTTAGCTTTCGGGCCTACCGCCACGAAGGAACCCAGAATGGCCGATGACGAATCCCGCACCCGCCGCCTGCAGGTCGCCAATGCGCGGCCCGAGGACAGCGGCCGCGGACTGGCCCATATCCCGCGCAGCCTGATGGCCGCGCTCGGCATCACCGAGGGTGATGTGATCGAGATCGTCGGCAAGCGCAGCACCCCGGCGCGTGCCGTGCTCCCCTATTCCGAAGACGAAGGCCTGGAGCTGCTCCGCATAGACGGGCTCCAGCGCGCCAATGCCGGCGTCGGCTCGGGCGACTTCGTCGAGGTGCGCCGCGCCGATTCGAAGCCGGCGACGCGCGTGGTGTTCGGCCCGGCCCAGGCGAATCTGCGGCTGCGCGGCACCGGCGAGGCGCTGAAGCGCACTTTCTTCACGCGGCCCCTCACCTCCGGCGACACGATCGCCACCGTGGGGCACCAGCGCGCCGACGTGCCGCCCAACGTCCAGCAGTTCGTGCGGGCGCCCGCCTATGCGCTGCAGGAGATTCGCCTGACGGTGCTCTCCACCGTGCCCCGCGGCGTGGTGCATATCGACGAGAATACCGAGGTCGAGCTCCGCACCGAGTATGAGGAGGCCAAGGAAAGCCGCCGGGCCGACGTCACCTATGACGATATCGGCGGCATGGCCGGCACGATCGACCAGCTGCGCGAGATGGTCGAGCTGCCGCTGCGCTATCCCGAGCTATTCCAGCGCCTGGGCGTCGATCCGCCCAAGGGCGTGATTCTGCACGGGCCTCCCGGCACCGGCAAGACGCGCCTCGCCCGTGCGGTCGCCAATGAGAGCGACGCCAGCTTCCATCTGATCAACGGGCCGGAGATCATGGGCTCGGCCTATGGCGAATCCGAGCAGCGGCTGCGCCAGGTGTTCGAGGAAGCGTCCAAGAACGCGCCCTCGATCGTGTTCATCGACGAGATCGATTCGATCGCGCCGAAGCGCGGCCAGGTGACCGGCGAGGCGGAGAAGCGCCTCGTCGCCCAGTTGCTCACGCTGATGGACGGGCTGGAGGCCCGCGCCAACATCGTCGTGATCGCCGCGACCAATCGCCCCGAGGCGATCGACGAGGCGCTGCGCCGTCCCGGCCGGTTCGATCGCGAGATCGTCGTCGGCGTGCCGGACGATCGCGGCCGCCGCGAGATCCTGGGCATCCACACCCGCGGCATGCCGCTGGCCGACGATGTCGACCTGCCCGAGCTGGCGCGTACCACCTATGGGTTCGTCGGCGCCGATCTCGCCGCGCTCACCCGCGAGGCGGCGATCGAAGCCGTCCGCCGGATCATGCCACGGCTCAATCTCGAGGAAGGCACCATTCCGCCCGAGGTGCTCGACACGCTGTCGGTCACCCGCGACGATTTCCTGGAGGCCCTCAAGCGCGTCCAGCCTTCGGCGATGCGCGAAGTGATGGTGCAGGCACCCACCGTCCGCTGGGAAGATGTCGGCGGGCTCGACGACGCGCAGATGCGGCTCAAGGAAGGCGTCGAACTGCCGCTCAAGGATCCCGACGCGTTCCGGCGCCTGGGCATCCGGCCGGCCAAGGGCTTCCTGCTCTATGGCCCGCCCGGCACCGGCAAGACGCTGCTCGCCAAGGCGGTGGCGCGCGAGGCGGAGGCGAACTTCATCGCCACCAAGTCGAGCGACCTGCTCTCGAAGTGGTATGGCGAGAGCGAGCAGCAGATCGCCCGGCTGTTCGCCCGCGCCCGCCAGGTAGCACCCTGCGAGATCTTCATCGACGAGCTCGACTCGCTGGTGCCGGCCCGGGGCGGTTCGATGGGCGAGCCGCAGGTGACCGAGCGCGTGGTCAACACCATCCTCGCCGAGATGGACGGGCTCGAGGAGCTCCAGTCGGTGGTGGTGATCGGCGCGACCAACCGGCCGAACCTGATCGACCCCGCCCTGCTCCGCCCGGGCCGGTTCGACGAGCTGGTCTATGTCGGCGTGCCCGACAAGGCCGGGCGCGAGCGCATCCTGCGCATCCAGACCGAGAAGATGCCCCTCGCGGCGGATGTCGATCTGGGGTCGATTGCCGAGCAGACCCAGCGCTACACCGGCGCCGATCTGGAAGACGTGGTCCGTCGCGCCGGCCTGGTCGCGCTGCGCCAGTCGCTGGCGACCCGCGAAGTGACGATGGCGCATTTCGAGGCAGCGCTGAAGGACTCGCGGGCGACGGTTACGCCGGAGATGGAGAACGAGTATGAGGCGATGCAGGGCAGGCTGAAGCAGCAGGCCTCGTCGATCCAGCCGATCGGCTTCATCGCGCCCGGCATGCTGGAAGGTCGCGGGCCGAAGGGCTAAGCTGCCGCATCCAGGGCCGCCGGCGACCAAGGCGTTGTCGGCGGCCTTTTCTTTTTTCAGCGAGCAGCATGACCGATTCCAACCCGCTTCAATATTCCAACCGCCAGTGGCTCTGGCCGGCGCTCGCCCTGCTGGGCCTGTCGCTGGCGGGACTTGCCGCATTCCTCTGCCTGCGCTTCGCCAGCGGGTTCGCCTTCGATCCCGCGCTGCTGCTGGCCTTCCGCACGCCCGGCGACCTCGCGACGCCGATCGGCCCACCCTGGCTGCTCCAGTCGGCGATCGATATCAGTGCGCTAGCCGGCTATACGGTGCTGTGGCTGGCGGGTGCCGCGACGCTGATCTTCCTGTTCGCCTTCGGCAGGCGTGCCGAGGCGCTGCTGCTTGGCGGATCACTGATCGGCGCATCGATGATCAACGCGCTGCTCAAGCTCTTCCTGCACCGCCCTCGCCCCGATGTGGTGCCGCATCTCGCGGAGGTGTCGAGCGCCAGCTTCCCCAGCGGCCATGCGATGATCTCGGCGGCCGTCTATCTTACCCTCGGCATCATGGTCGCGCAGACCCAGGCGAGCCGCTGGGCCCGGGCCTATATCCTGAGCTTTGCGGTGCTGCTGGTGCTGCTGATCGGCTGCAGCCGGGTGTTTCTGGGCGTGCACTGGCCGTCGGACGTGCTGGCCGGCTGGTGCTTCGGCGCGATCTGGGCGTTGTGCATGTTCGCGCTCAACGCGCGGCTGCACCGGCGCCAGGATTTCGGGCGCTAAGGCTCAGCCGTCCGAGGCCTGGGTCGTCCAGCCGAGCCGGGGAATCGTGATCGAGCGCTTGCCCGACAGGTCGACGCGGGTGACGAACAGCCCCTTGCTCTCGATATACTGCATCAGCCGCCGCACGCGGCCGAGCGAGCTGGTGCCGTAGCTGGTCGCGATATCGGTATCGCTGGGACAGGGCAGTCCCTCGCGCGCCGCCTTGGCGACGAGCAGGAACGGCCCGAGCATGTCGTCGGGCAGCGCGCGTGCCGCTTCCAGCGCCTGCGCCCAGTCATCGTCGGGATCGCCGTGAATGCCCGCGCGCGCCGCCGATAACCGGCGGACGAATCCCGACAGATCCAGCGGCGGACGGGTCAGCCCCACCATCCGGCAGCGCACCTGGAAATCCTGGTAGAGCACCGCGGGCGAGCGCAGCGTCGACTGTTCGTCCTCGACGATCGCGCGCAGCACGTCGGCGACCAGGCCGGCGACTTCCTCGGGATCGCGATCGGGTTCGATCTCCATCGGCGATGGCGCCGAACGGGCAAGCTGCTCGAGCACCGTTTCCGGCTGGGAATAGGCATGCGCGGGCGGCGGGGCCGGCGGCACCCATTCGGGCTCGGCGGGGGCGAGCAGCAGGTCCTTGATGTCCTCGGTCGGCGCCTGGGGCAGCGGGGTCAGCTTCGGCGACGAGCTGCGCGCGCTGGTCTCCACCGCGCCGATGCGGATCGCGACCGGCCGCCGGGTGATCGCTGGGCCGAGGCCCAGGAAATGCCCGCGGGCCAAGTCGCGGATCGCCTCGGCCTGGCGCCGCTCCATGCCGAGCAGGTCGGCGGCGCGCTGCATGTCGATGTCGAGAAAGGTGCGGCCCATCAGGAAGTTGGACGCTTCCGCCGCCACGTTCTTGGCGAGCTTGGCCAGCCGCTGCGTCGCGATCACGCCGGCGAGCCCGCGCTTGCGGCCGCGGCACATCAGGTTGGTCATCGCCGACAGCGAGGCGCGGCGGACTTCCTCCGCCACTTCACCGCCGCCGGCAGGTGCGAACAGCTGCGCCTCGTCGACGACGACGAGCGCCGGATACCAATGATCGCGCGGCGCATCGAACAGGCCGTTGAGGAAGGTGGCGGCGCAGCGCATCTGCCCTTCCGCCTCCAGCCCTTCGAGGCTGAGCACCACCGAAGCCCGATGCTCGCGGATGCGCGCGGCGAAGCGGGCGACGTCGCGCTCGCTATGGTCGACCGCCTCGATCGCGAGATGGCCGTAGCGATCCGAGAGGGTGACGAAGTCGCCCTCGGGATCGATCACCACCTGCTGCACATGGCCTGCGGACTGTTCGAGCAGGCGGCGGAGCAGGTGCGACTTGCCCGAACCCGAATTGCCCTGGACCAGCAATCGGGTTGCAAGCAACTCCTCCAGATCGACCGGCACGGGGCTGCCCGTGCCGTCGACGCCCATGTCCACGCTGACGGTCATCCCGGCCGCTTTGCCGGATCATGGGGGGCAGCGGCAAGGGCTGGCGCCATGAAAACTGTGGGTCTTCGTTTCGCTTCAGGCCGCGTCGGCGGCATTCAGGCGCTGGCGGCGGCGTTCGAGCGCCTGCATCGTCTTCTCGGCGAGGAGCGTGAGGCGCGCGGTATCCTGCTCGGTGAGCTGCGCGCGCGCGGTTCTGTCGATCACGCAGAGCGTGCCGATCCGCTTGCCGCTGGTGGTACGCAAGGGGGCGCCGGCATAGAAGCGGATATTGGGATCGCCGGTGACCAGCGGGTTCTCCGAGAAGCGCGGATCGGCCTTGGCGTCGTTGACCACGAACACGTCCGGACCGCGGATCGCGTGGGTGCAGAAGGAGATCGAGCGCGGCGTCTCCTGCGGCGCCAGCCCGACGCGCGCCTTGAACCATTGCCGGTTCTCGTCGATCAGCGAAATCAGCGCGATCGGCACGCCCAGCGCGGTCGCGGCTTCGCGCACGATGGCATCGAATTCGGCCTCGTTGGGGGTGTCGAGCACGCCATAGCCCTTGAGCTCGGCGAGGCGGGCGGGTTCATCCGAGGGATCAAGCGGCATCGTTCGTCTTCCTGCGTTTGCGCCCCCCGGCACATTCGGTCTACTACCGAGCCACAAGTTAACATTTGCTCGACAGCGCAAGCACCTGCCGGGCAGTCTGATGGCAGCCATGCGTCCCGATCCCATTGAACATCTCCGCCGGGTTTTCGGCTATGACGCCTTTCGCGGCGTGCAGGGCGCGGTGGTCGACCGCGTCATGGCGGGGCAGCGCACGCTCGCGGTGATGCCCACCGGTGCGGGCAAGTCGCTGACCTATCAGCTGCCCTCGGTGATGCTGGAGGGGACCTGCGTCGTCGTCAGCCCGCTGATCGCGCTGATGCACGACCAGCTGCGCGCTGCCGAGGCGGTGGGCATCCGTGCCGCTACCCTTACCTCGGTCGACGACAATCGCGTCGAGACGATCGAGCGGTTCCGCGCCGGCCAGCTCGACCTGCTCTATATCGCGCCGGAGCGTGCCTCGGGCGAGGGCTTCCGCAACCTGCTGACCCAGGCCCCGCTCAGCCTGTTCGCGATCGACGAGGCGCATTGCGTTTCCGAATGGGGGCAT
The DNA here is from genome assembly GCF_003950455.1 of Sphingomonas sp. ABOLE. Lineage (NCBI taxonomy): Bacteria > Pseudomonadati > Pseudomonadota > Alphaproteobacteria > Sphingomonadales > Sphingomonadaceae > Sphingomonas > Sphingomonas sp. ABOLE. The sequence goes on along the minus strand of NZ_QQWY01000002.1, from coordinate 108,722 downwards.
GATTTCCGCCCCGACTATCGGCTGCTCCGCCCGTTGCTCGATCGCTTCCCGGAGGTGCCGCGCCTCGCGCTGACCGCCACGGCGGACGCGCATACCCGCGCGGACATCCTCGAACAGCTGGGGATTCCGGAAGACGGGCTGATCGTCGCCGGCTTCGACCGGCCGAACATCCGCTACCATATCGCCCCGCGCGAGAACACGACGCGGCAGATCATCGACGTGGTCGCGGAGAATCCGGGTCCCGGCATCGTCTATGCCCAGACGCGCAAGGGCGTGGAACTGCTCGCCGAGAAGCTGGCGGCGGAGACCGGGCGGCCGGTGCTCCCCTATCATGCCGGGCTCGATCCCGAGGTGCGCCGCCGCAACCAGGCGCAGTTCGTCGCGAGCGAGGACATGGTGGTGGTCGCCACCGTCGCGTTCGGCATGGGCATCGACAAGCCCGATGTGCGCTTCGTCGCCCATGCCGGACTGCCCAAGTCGATCGAGGCCTATTACCAGGAAACCGGCCGCGCCGGCCGCGACGGCGATCCCTCGGTCGCGCATCTCTTCTGGGGCGCCGACGATTTCGCTCGCGCCCGCCAGCGGATCGGCGAGGTCGAGCCCTCGCGCCAAGCCGGCGAGCGCACCCGGCTGACGGCACTCGGCGCGCTGGTCGAGACGGCGGGGTGCCGCCGCCGGATCCTGCTCAAGCATTTCGGCGAAGACGCGCCCGAGACCTGCGGCAATTGCGACAATTGCCTGAATCCGCCCGCCGCGATCGACGTCAGCGTGACCGCGCAGAAATTCCTCTCGGCGGTATTCCGCACCGGCATGCTGTACGGCATCGGCTATATCGAGGGCATCCTTACCGGCGTCTCGACCGAGCGCAGCCTGATGAACGGGCACGAGAAGCTGTCGGTGTTCGGCATCGTCGATGGCGACGAAGTGGCGATGCTGAAGCCCGTGTCGCGCGCGCTGCTGCTGCGCGACGCGCTGCGCACCAACGAGCATGGTGGGTTGGAATTCGGCCCCGAAGCGCGGGCGATCCTCAAGGGCGAGGCGAAGCTGGAGCTGGTGCTGCCGCCCAAGCGCGAGCGGCGGCGTCGCGGCGCTAAGGGTTCGGTGCCCAACCCGGTCGGCAACCCGCTGTTCGAGGCGCTGCGGGCGAAGCGCCGCGAGATCGCGCAGGAGACGGGCCTTCCGCCTTATGTGATCTTCCACGATTCGGTGCTGCGCGACATGGCGATGGTGCGGCCGTCTTCGCTGGCGGAGATGGGGCAGCTCTCGGGCGTCGGCGCGCGCAAGCTCGATGCCTATGGGCAGGACTTTCTGAACGTCCTTCGCCAGTTCTGATCGACTTTCTTGGGAAGACGCCCCGCGCTACAGCCTCGCGCTGGAATCAAAGGAGGACCTGCCATGCCTAACAAGATCGACGACAGCATCTCGGTGGCCCCGCAGATCCGGCCGGAGGACGTGCCGGCGCTCGCCGCCGCCGGGTTCGTGCACATCATCAACAACCGCCCCGAAGGCGAGGAATTCGGCCAGCCGACCGGCGCGCAGATTGCCGAGGCCGCCGAGGCGGCAGGGCTCGGCTATACCGAGATTCCGGTGACCCCGGGCGGCTTCTCGATGGCGCAGGTCGAGGCGATGGCCGAGGCGCTGGGCTCGGTGGACGGGCCGGTGCTGGCCTATTGCCGCTCCGGCACCCGCTCCTGCAACCTCTGGGCGCTCGCCACTGCCTACAAGGGCGGCGCGCCCGACGCGCTGGTCGCGAAGGGCGCGGGGGCGGGCTACGACCTGTCCGGCATCCGTCCGGCGCTGGAGCAGCTGGCGGCGCGCTGAGCCATCCATTCTAGCGCTCCCCTCCCGCTTGCGGGAGGGGTACGCCTGCTTCACGCGCGGCGCTTTCCCCACGAACAAAAAATGGGCCGGTGGTTGCCCACCAGCCCAGTTGTCCGCAGGAGGAACCTCGGTGGGGCGCCGCGGCAGGAGAGGATCCCGCGGCGCCCGAACTTGTCAGTAGTTGTAGGCGCGCTCGCCATGCTCGTTGATGTCGAGCCCTTCGACTTCGACTTCCTTCGAGGGGCGGATGCCTATGGTGAGCTTCAGGCCGTAGAAGAGGATCGCCGAGACCACGCCCGACCAGACCAGCGTGATGCCGACGGCCTTCGCCTGCACCAGCAGCTGGGTGGCGATGTTGTAGCTGGACGCGGCGACTGCCGGGAACTGGGTGTAGTCGATCACGCCCTGGCCGCCGAGCGCGGGGTCCGCGACGATCGCGGTGCCGAGCGCGCCGATGATGCCGCCGACGCAGTGGACGCCGAACACGTCGAGCGAGTCGTCATACTTGAGCTTGTTCTTCACCGTGGTGACGAAGAAGAAGCAGATCGGCGAGACGATCAGACCGAGCAGGATCGAGGTCATCGGCGCGGCGAAGCCCGAGGCCGGGGTGATCGCGACCAGACCGGCGACCGCACCGGTCACCCCGCCCAGCAGCGACGGCTTCTTGTGCACCACCTGCTCGATCACCGCCCAGCTCACCGCGGCAGCGGCGGTGGCGACGAAGGTGTTGATGAAGGCAACCGCGGTGACGCCGTTCGATTCGAGGTTGGAACCAGCGTTGAAGCCGAACCAGCCCACCCACAGCAGCGAGGCGCCGATCATGGTCATGGTCAGCGAGTGCGGCGGCATCGGCTCGCTCTTGAAACCCACGCGCTTGCCGATCACGAGGCAGCCGACCAGGCCCGCGATGCCCGCATTGATGTGGACGACGGTGCCGCCCGCGAAATCGAGCGCGCCCAGGCCCCACAGATAGCCATAGTCGGTCGGCGCGTCGACGAGGAAGTCCGGGCCCGCCCAGTACCAGACCATGTGCGCGATCGGGAAATAGGCCAGCGTCATCCACAGCACGGTGAAGATGATCAGCGGGGTGAACTTCACCCGCTCGGCGAAGGCACCGACGATCAGCGCCGGCGTGATGCAGGCGAAGGTCATCTGGAAGCAGACGAAGGCGAATTCAGGGATATAGACGTTGTTCGAGAAGGTCGCGGCATAGGTGCTCGCGCTCACGCCGACCAGGAACGCCTTGGAGAGGCCGCCGAAGAAGTGGTTGTCGCCGCCGCTGGTGAAGGCGATCGAATAGCCCCAGGTGCACCACACAAGGGCGGCGACCGAGACGATCATGAACACCTGCATCAGCACCGAGAGCATGTTCTTGGTGCGCACCAGGCCGCCATAGAACAGCGCCAGCGCCGGTACCGACATCATCAGCACCAGCGCCGAGGAGATCAGCATCCAGGCGGTGTCACCCTTGTTGACCATCGTCGCCTGCTGCGCGGCATCGGGTGCCTTGATCAGTGCGGTCTGCGCCCAGGCGGGCATCGCCGCGACCAGCGCGGCCGCGCCGAGCGCGAGCCCGGCGGTCTTCCATCCTTGCTTCATTGCTACCCCCTTGCTCACAGCGCCGTCTCGTCGGTCTCGCCGGTGCGGATGCGCACGGCCTGGCCCATGTCGAGGACGAAGATCTTGCCGTCACCGATCGCGCCGGTGCTCGCCGCCGCCTGGATCGCCTCCACGGCGCGGTCGGCAAGATCGCTGCCCACGGCGACCTCGATCTTGATCTTCGGCACCATGTTCGTGCTGTACTCGGCGCCGCGATAGATCTCGGTCTGGCCCTTCTGACGGCCAAACCCCTTCACTTCGGTAACGGTCATGCCCGTCACCCCGACGGTGGTGAGCGCCTCGCGCACCTCGTCGAGCTTGAAGGGTTTGATGATGGCGATGATGAGCTTCATGTCGCCCCCTCTGGCGGTTGTCCCGGGGAGCAACGTCGCAAGGGGCGTGCCAAATGGAACGCACAGAGAGGATGCGCGTTTCGAGACGCCAAATATTACGAACTGGTGAATTTTGCGACGCGCGGCTGCCCGAAAAACGGGCAGATCATTGCAGCGTCGCGCTGTCCTCGCCGTGACGGCCGAAGAATTGCATCAGCTGCACGATCAGCTCGGCGCGTTCTTCCAGGCGGGGTGCTTCGAGCAGCGCCTGCTTCGACGCGGCATCGAACGGCGCGATCTGGGCGATGCCATTGACCAGCGATTCGTCGTCGAGCCGGGTAACCGCCTCCCAATCGACCATATAGCCCAGGCCATCGGCGAAGCGGCGCGATTCCATCTCGATCGAGGCGCGGCCGGCCAGCGACAGCGATTCCGATTCGCCCGCAGCCTCCAGCGCCGCCTCGACCTGGCGGAACGGCGTGGTCACCTCGAGCTCGCGGACGATGGTGAAGCGGCTCAGCCCTTCGAGCACGATGTTGAAGCGCCCGTCGTCGAGCGCCTCGACATCGGCGATCCGGCCGACACAGCCGACGTCGAACAGCGTCGGCGGATCACGCTCGTCGCGCGGCTGGACCATGCCGATCCGCCGGTCGCGCGCGAGCGCCTCGGAGACCATTGCGCGGTAGCGCGGCTCGAAGATGTGGAGCGGCAGGTGCATGCGCGGAAACAGCAGCGCACCCGCCAGCGGAAACACCGAGAGCCGCGTCGTCTTCATCCGAACAGGATCTGCGACAGCTTGCGACGCTGGCCGGCGACCCAAGGGTCCTCCAGCCCGACGACCTCGAACAGCTTGAGCAGCCGCTGGCGAGCGGCGCCCTCGTTCCAGGCGCGATCGTCACGGACCATGGCGAGCAGCGTCTCGGCCGCACCCTCGCGGTCGCCCGCCGCCATCTGGCCGCCGGCGAGCTCGTAGCGCGCGTCCATGTCCTCGGGGTTCGCGGCCGCACGCGCGGCAAGCCCGGCGAGGTCGCCGACCGGCTGGGCTTCGCGGGCGAGGCTCAGCGCGGCGCGGGCACGCTCGACTTCGGGCGCCTTGGCGGCGTCGCCCTGGATCGCGTCGAGCGCGCCCTGCGCCTCGTCGTGGCGACCCAGCGTGGTCAGCGCACGGACGCGGCCGGCGGCGACTACGGCGTGATCGGGTGCCATTTCGGCGATCTGGTCGAAGATCGCGAGCGCGCGCTCGGCATCGCCATCGGCCAGCACCTGCTCGCCCATCGCGATCAGCGGTTCGAGCTCGGCTTCGGCATCTGCCGCTTCGCCCGAGATCGGCAGCTGGCGGAGAATCTGGTCGAGCATCGCGCGCAGCTGCGATTCGGTGCGCGCGCTGGTCAGGTCGGCAACCAGCTGGCCCTGGAACATCGCATAGACGGTCGGGATCGAGCGGACCTGGAATTGGCTGGCGATGAAGTTGTTCTTGTCGACGTCGATCTTGGCCAGCAGCACGCCCTTGGGGGCATAGTCGTCGGTGACCTTCTCGATCACCGGGCCCAGCGCCTTGCACGGGCCGCACCATTCGGCCCAGAAATCGATGACGACGAGCTTCGACATCGACGGCTCGACGACGTCCTTGCGGAAGGCGTCGACGGCCTGTTTGTCGGCGGGGCTCATACCAAGCGTGGCCAAAATGCGCTCCTTCAGCAATCTGCGGGTGCCGGCGCCTCGGATGGGCGCGCGGGCGGGTCGGCTCCTATTTGGGCGTTCGGGGCCGAACCGCCAAGTCTTTTCCAAAAAGTGCAAAAGGGGGGTTGCGCAGTCTGAAACCCGCTGTTAGTTGGCCCGCCTCACCCGCCGAGAGCGCTTCGAAACGCTCCCGGCCACGACGCCAGAGCGGGCGTAGCTCAGGGGTAGAGCACAACCTTGCCAAGGTTGGGGTCGAGGGTTCGAATCCCTTCGCCCGCTCCAGCGTTTCCGGCGATCACGCCGTTCCGCTGCCGACACGATATCGTTTGCCTCCCGACATGGATCGGCGGGCATTCCCTGCTACTGGCAGCCTCCGGCTATTCGGAGACCTCGCATGCATTCCCTGCCTATCGCGCTGATACTCGCCACCCTGGTGACCGGCGCCGACGAGCGGCCGCAGCCCTCGGTGTGGCGCAACCCCAGCAACAGCGTCCATGTCCGCGCCGAGCCCTGTGGCGCCGACAGCATGTGTGCAACGGTGATCTGGGCAAGCGACAAGGCCAAGACCGATGCCCAGCGGGGCGGCACCAAGCAGCTGATCGGCACGCAATTGTTCCAGAATTTCAAGATCGTGCGCGCAGGCCTGTGGAAGGGCACGGTGTTCGTCCCCGATATCAACCAGCGTTTCAGCAGTACCGTGACGGTGGTCGACGAGAACACCATTGTCGGCAAGGGCTGCGCGCTGCTTGGGGCGGTGTGCAAGGCCCAGACCTGGACGCGCGTGCGGCCCTGACCGGCTCAGGGCATCAGCCGCTTTCGCCCCTCCGACAGATGCCAGCGCATCGCCAGCGCCGCGCCGTCCGCATCCTGTGCGCGGATCGCCTCGACGATGGTCGCATGCTCGCGGACCATCGCCGCGATCGGCTCGGCTTCGCGGAGGCGAGCGATGTCGACGCCGGCGCGCATGATTCGCATCGTCTCCTCGTGGAGATGCTCGAACGCCTTTTCGAAGGCAGGATTGGAGGTCGCGCGGAAGATCGCGCGGTGCAGTCGCCAATCCTCGTCATGCGCCGGGTCGCTCGAGAGCAGCGCCTTGCGCAGATCGGCCATCGCCGATTCGATCTCGGCCAGCTGCTCGGGCGAGCGCCGGCGCGCGGCCAGCCGCGCGGCGTCCGATTCGAGCGCGAATCGCACTTCATAGGTGCCGAGCGTCGCGGAAAGCTCGTCGAACGCCATGTGCGCGCCGAGCCGCAGCGACGGGCGGCGCATCACATAGGAGCCCGCCCCGCGCCGCGCTTCGGTGATGCCGTCGGCCGCCAGCCGCACCAGCGCTTCGCGCACCACGGTGCGTGACATGCCGAAGCTCTCCGCCAGCCGCGATTCGGAGGGAAGCCGATCGCCGACGTTCAGCCCGCCCAGGATGATCTCGACGATTCGCGAATAGGCCTGGTCGGCGAGGCGCTGGTCGGAGGGTGCGTGGTTTCGCAGCATGATGCGCCACGATACTAAGCCGTTTGGAAATGGCGAGTCGTGCCATGGTCTTAGGAGAAGCCGATGCCCGCCACCCCCGCCCCCATCCGCGTCGGCATCGGTGGCTGGACCTTCGAGCCCTGGCGCGGCACCTTCTATCCGGACAAGCTGCCGCAGAAGCGCGAGCTGGAATATGCCGCCGCCGCGCTCACCGCGATCGAGATCAACGGCACTTATTATTCCACCTTCAAGCCGGCGAGCTTCGCCGGCTGGGCGGCCGCGGCGCCCGAGGGCTTCGTCTATACGGTGAAGGGGTCGCGTTTCGTCACCAACCGCAAGGTGCTGGCGGAGGCAGGCGAATCGATCGCGCGCTTCTGCGGGCAGGGGCTGACCGAACTGGGCGACAAGCTCGGCCCGATCTTCTGGCAGTTCATGGCGACCAAGAAGTTCGACGCGGAGGATTTCGGCGCCTTCCTCAAGCTGCTGCCTGCCGCGCAGGACGGCGTGAAGCTCCGCCACGCCGTGCAGGTGCGGCACGACAGCTTCCAGACGCCCGAGTTCGTGGCGCTGTGCCGCGCGGCGGGCGTGGGAATCGTCTTTGCCGATTCGCCGCAATATCCGGCGATCGCCGACGTGAGCGGCGATTTCGTCTATGCGCGGCTGGAAGCGGGCGAGGACGACAACCCCTTCTGCTATCCCGAGGCCGATCTGCCGCATTGGGTGGAGGCGGCCAGGACCTGGGCGGCGGGCGGCCAGCCCGAGGGGCTGCCGACCTTCGCGGCCGAGCCCGCGCCGGTGCAGCCCCGCGAGACCTTCGTGTTCTTCATCCATGGCGGGAAGGTGCGCGCACCCGCGGGTGCCCAGGCGTTCCTCCGCCGGCTGGGCTGAGCGGCGAACCCTTTGCGGCGGCGCTTCGTTTAGTCCCGGCAACCCCAGGAGGCCCATCATGATTCACGATCCCGAACAGCAGAAGCCGCAGGACGACGAAGCCGAAGCGATGGAAGAGGCGCAGAAGGACGCCGCCGAGGAACGCGAGGAAGAAGGCGGCTATCAATGAGGCGTGGGGCGTGGCGGCGGGACACCGTACGCTGCGCCCTGCCCCCGAATGTCGTGCGTTTCCAAACGTCGTTCAAGGCCTAGCCAAACCCCCGGGTAATTGATAATCACTCGCAGCATGAACGCCCCCGCTGCGATCCCCGTGCCTGTACGCCTCGCCCAGTTGCATCGCCATGCCCCCGGCACCGTGGCCGGAGTCGAGTGGGATCGCCTTGCCGAGCCCGAGGCGCGCCGCCTGCGCGAACTGGGCCTGGACGAGGGCGTGGAAGTCGAGCTGCTCCACCGCTCGGGCCTGTTCGGCGGCCCCCTCGCCTGCCGCATCGGCCGGATGACCGTGGCGCTCCGCCGCCATGTCGCCGCCGCGATTCATGTGACGCCGCTGGCCCAGCACGCATGAACGCCACGCCATTGGTTGCGCTGGTCGGCAATCCCAATGCCGGCAAGAGCGCGTTGTTCAATGCGCTGACCGGCGCGCGGCAGAAGGTCGGCAATTATCCTGGCGTCACCGTCGAGCGCCATTCGGGTCGCATGTCGCTGCCCGATGGCCGCCCGATCGAGCTGGTCGACCTGCCTGGCGCCTATAGCCTCGATCCCGGCAGCCCCGACGAGCAGGTGACGCGCGACGTGCTGCTCGGCCGCCAGCAGGGCGAGCGCCTGCCCGACGCGATCCTCACCGTGGTCGACGCCTCCAATCTCGACAACCATCTCCGCTTCACCCTCCAGCTGATCGCGCTGGGCCTGCCGATCGTGGTGGCGCTCAACATGGTCGACCTCGCCGAGCGCGACGGGCTGAAGCTCGACGCGGAAGCGCTGGAGCGCGAGCTCGGCGTTCCCGTCGTCGCCACCGTCGCGGTCCGCCGCCGCGGGCTCGATGCGCTCAAGGAACGGATGGGCGAGATGGTGAAGGGCGTGACCAAGATCCGTCCCTCTGCGGGCGTGCAGCACGACATCGTCCTGCTCCAGCGTCGCGCCCGCCAGATCGCCACCGCCGTCACCGTTTCCGAAACCGCCGCGCGGCGCTGGACGCATCGGCTGGATGCGCTGTTCCTCCATCCGGTTGCGGGACCGCTGATCCTGCTCGGGACGATGTTCGTCATGTTCCAGGCGGTATTCGCCTGGTCGGAGGTCCCGATCGGCTGGATCGAGGACGGGATGAAGTGGCTCGGCGCCGAGGTCGGCAGCGCGCTGCCCGACGGGGTGTTCCGCTCGCTGATCGTCGACGGGGTGATCGCGGGCGTCGGCGCGGTCGTGGTGTTCCTGCCGCAGATTTTGATCCTGTTCGCCTTCATCCTGGTGCTGGAGGCGACCGGCTACATGGTCCGCGCCGCCTTCCTGATGGACCGGGTGATGGCGAGCGTCGGGCTTTCGGGCCGTGCCTTCATCCCGCTGCTCTCCAGCTTCGCCTGCGCGGTGCCCGGGATCATGGCGACGCGTACCATCTCCGACGAGAAGGACCGGCTGACCACCATCCTGATCGCGCCGCTGATGACCTGTTCGGCGCGCCTTCCGGTCTACACCATCATCATCGGCGCGCTGATCCCCGATCGTGCGGTGCTGCCCGGTGTGGGGCTGCAGGGGCTGGTGCTGTTCGCGCTCTATATTCTCGGCATCCTGGGCGCCTTCCTGGTCGCGCTGGTGCTGCGCCGGACGGTCACCAAGGGCGCGACCTCCGGCTTCATGATGGAGATGCCCAAATATCAGTGGCCCAGCGCGCGCGACGTGCTGCTCGGGCTCTGGCAGCGCGCGCTGATCTTTCTCAAGCGCGCCGGCACGATCATCCTCTACACCACCGTGATTCTGTGGGCGCTGCTCAGCTTCCCCAAGCCGCCCGAGGGCAGCGGCATCTCCAAGGTCGATTATTCGATCGCGGGCCGCATCGGCAGCGGGCTGGAGAAGATCGTCGCACCGATCGGCTTCAACCGCGACATGGCGCTGGCGGTGATCCCGGCGATGGCCGCGCGCGAAGTGGCGGTGGCGGCGATCGGCACGGTCTACGCGGTCGACAATCCCGATGATGCGTCGGGCGAGGAGTCGATCCGCGAGCAGCTCCAGAGGCATTGGAGCCTGCCGAGCGCGCTTGCCTTCCTGATGTGGTTCGTCTTCGCGCCGCAATGCATCTCGACGATCGCGGTGACGCGGCGCGAGACGAACGGGTGGAAATGGCCGGCCTTCATGATCGGCTATCTGTTCGCGCTCGCCTATGTTGCGGCCGGCATCACCTATTGGAGCGCGGTGGGCCTCGGCCTCTAGCAATTGCATCGCGTGCGCGAAAACGGCAGAGGCAGGGGACTATGAGCACTGTACCCCCCGAACTCCGCGCAGCCGCGCTCGTCTCCAAGGCCTGGCCCTATGAAGAGGCGCGCAAGCTGCTCAAACGCTATCCGCAGATCGCTACGGGTGGCGCGCCGGAGAAAGGCCATGTGCTGTTCGAGACCGGCTATGGCCCCTCGGGGCTGCCGCATATCGGCACGTTCAACGAAGTGCTGCGCACCACCATGGTCCGCCGCGCCTTCGAGAGCCTGTGCGACGTGCCCACCCGGCTGATCGCGTTCAGCGACGACATGGACGGCCTGCGCAAGGTGCCGGACAATGTGCCGAACCAGGAGATGCTGCGCGAGCATCTCGGCAAGCCGCTGACCCAGGTGCCCGATCCGTTCGGGAAATATGAAAGCTTCGCCCACCACAACAATGCGCGGCTGCGCGAATTCCTCGACCAGTTCGGCTTTGAGTACGAGTTCGCCTCCTCGACCGACTATTACACCGGCGGCCGTTTCGACGACGCGCTGCGGAAGGTGCTGCGCCACTATCAGGGCATCATGGACGTGATGCTGCCGACGCTGCGCGCCGAGCGCCAGGCGACCTATTCGCCGGTCCTGCCGATCAGCCCCAAGTCGGGCATCGTGCTGCAGGTGCCGGTCGAGGTGGTCGATGCCGAGGCAGGCCTGATCGCCTTCGAGGATGAGGGCGAGCGGATCGTCCAGAGCGTGCTGGGCGGCAAGGCCAAGCTCCAGTGGAAGGTCGACTGGGCGATGCGCTGGGTCGCGCTCGACGTCGACTACGAGATGGCCGGCAAGGATCTGATCGACTCGGTCACCCAGTCGGGCAAGATCGCGCGCGTGCTCGGCGGCCGCCCGCCCGAGGGCTTCAACTACGAGATGTTCCTCGACGAGAAGGGCGAGAAGATCTCCAAGTCCAAGGGTAACGGGCTCAGCCTCGAACAGTGGCTGACCTATGGCCCCGAGGAGAGCATCGCCTTCTACGCCTATCGCGAGCCCAAAAAGGCCAAGCAGCTGCATTTGGGCGTGATCCCGCGCGCGATCGACGAATATTGGCAGTTCCGCGGCAACTATGCCGGTCAGCCGATCGAGCAGAAGCTGGGCAACCCGGTCCACCATATCCACAATGGCGAGCCGCCGGCGGAGACGCTGCCGGTCACTTTCGGGCTGCTGCTCAACCTGGTCGGCGTGATGGGCGAGGCGACCAAGGAACAGGTCTGGGGCTATCTTACGAATTATGTCCCGGACGCGAACCCGGCAACCTATCCGGCGCTCGACCGTCTGATCGGCTATGCGCTCGCCTATGCCCGCGATTTCGTCGCCCCGACGCTCAAGAAGCGTGCGCCGGTGGGCGTGGAGATCGAGGCGCTCCGGCGGCTCGACGCCGAACTCGCTGTCCTGCCCGCCGACGCGACCGCCGAGGCGATCCAGGACCAGGTCTATGAGATCGGCAAGACCGGCGGCTTCGAGAATCTGCGCGACTGGTTCAAGGCGCTGTACGAGACGCTGCTCGGCTCCGAACAGGGGCCCCGCATGGGCAGCTTCATCGCGCTGTACGGCATCGCGAACAGCCGCAAGCTGATCGCGGAAGCGCTGGCGAAGCTGGCGTAGGTAGCTCTAGCGTATCCTCCCCCGCCCGGGGGAGGATACGGCTACTGACAAGGGAGAAGACCATGCAACGCCGTATCCGCACCGTTCGTTCGGCTGCGCGTGCCTTCCTCCATGGCGAGGCGGCCGGTGGCATCTTCCTGATCGCCGCGGCCGCGCTGGCGATGCTCGCGGCGAACCTGCCGGGCATTTCCGAGACCTATTTCCACACGCTGCACCAAGAGACCGGCCCGGTGATTTCGCCGCTCTATGGCCCGATGACGGTGCATCTCTGGATCAACGACGGGCTGATGGCGGTGTTCTTCCTGCTCGTCGGGCTCGAGATCAAGCGCGAGTTCGTCGACGGGCGGCTGGCGAGCTGGGACCGGCGCCGCCTGCCGGTGATCGCCGCCGCTGCCGGCATGGTGGTGCCTGCCGCCGTCTATCTGCTGATCGCCGGCCGCACGCCGGGCGTCACCAGCGGCTGGGCGATCCCCGCCGCCACCGACATCGCCTTCGCGATCGGCGTGCTGGCGATTCTCGGCAGCCGCGCGCCCGCCGCGCTCAAGCTGTTCCTGACCACGGTGGCGATCGTCGACGACATGGGCGCGGTGGCGATCATCGCGGTGGCGTACACCGCGCATATCGACCTGATAGCGCTCGTCGGCGCGGCGGTGGTGCTGGGCGTGATGATCGCCTGCAACCGCCTCGGCGTGCGCCACCTCGCCGTGTACCTCGCGCTGGCGGTGGTGCTGTGGGTGCTGGTGTTCCAGTCGGGCGTGCATGCGACCATCGCGGGCGTCGCCGCGGCGATGACGATCCCGCTGGTCAAGTCCCCGGCCGCGCCCGATGCCGTGGACTCGCCGCTCCACCGGCTGGAGCATGCGCTGCATCCCTGGTCGGCGTTCCTGATCGTGCCGCTGTTCGGCTTCGCCAATGCCGGCGTCTCGTTCGAGGGGCTGTCGCCGGCGATCCTGCTCGAGCCGCTGCCGCTGGGCATCGCTGCGGGCCTGTTCCTCGGCAAGCAGCTCGGCATCTTCGGCAGCATCTGGCTGGCGGTGAAGACCGGCATCGCCAAGCGCCCCGGCAATGCCGGCTGGCGGCAGATCTACGGCGTGTCGCTGCTCGCGGGCATCGGCTTCACGATGAGCCTGTTCATCGGCGGCCTCGCCTTCCCGGGCAACGCGCTGTTCGTCGACGAGGTGAAGATCGGCGTGCTGCTCGGGTCGATCCTGTCGGCGGTAGCGGGTTACGCGGTCCTGCGGTCCGCCAGCACCGCCACGCCCAAAATCGCCAACCCGCCCAGCGCCAGCAGCGCGCCGACCCAGCCGGTCGACGTCCAGCCGTAACCGGCGGCGATCGCCAGCCCGCCCAGCCAGGGGCCGAGCGCGTTGGCGGTGTTGAACGCCGAGTGGTTGAGCGCGGCGGCCAGCGCCTGCGCGTCGCCGGCCACGTCCATCAGCCGGGTCTGGAGCACCGGGCCGAGCGCCCCGGCAAAGCCGATCGCGAACACATCGATCGCCACCAGCGGCAGCGAATGCGCCGCCAGCGGATAGAGCGACAGCGCAACGGCGCTCGCGATCAGCAGCGCCGCACCGGTCGGCATCAGCGCACGATCGGCGAAGCGCGGCACGACGATGTTGCCCGCGATCATCCCGAGCCCAAAGATCGCCAGCACCAGCGGCACGCCCCAGGGCGGGGTGCCGGTGACGTGCATCAGCGTCGAGGCGACATAGGTGTAGACGCAGAATAGCCCGCCAAAGCCGATTGCACTGACACCGAGCGTCAGCCACACCTGTCCGTTCGCCAGGGCACTGAGCTCCCGCAACGGGCTCGCGCCTTGCTCCGGACGGTCTTTCGGCGCCAGCCACACGACCAGCGCTACCGTGAGCATCGCCAGCGCCGCGACCACCGCAAAGCCCCAGCGCCAGCCCACTGCCTGCCCCAGCCAGTTGGCTGCCGGCACGCCCAGCACGGTGGCGACGGACAGCCCGAGCATGATGCGACCAACCGCCTGCGAGCGCTGGTCATACGGCACCAGCGATGCCGCCACGAGTGCGGCGATCCCGAAATAGGCGCCGTGCGGCAGCCCGCTGAGGAAGCGGAACAGCAGCATCCAGTGATAGGTCGGCGCCAGCGCGCTCAGCGCGTTGAACAGCGCGAAGCTCGCCATCAGCGCGATCAGCAGCGTCCGCCGCGACCATTTCGCCGCCGCCACCGCGAGCAGCGGCGCCCCCACCACCACCCCCAGCGCATAGGCGCTGATCACATGGCCCGCGGTCGGCTCGTCGATGCCGAGGCCCTTGGAGAAATAGGGCACGAGGCTCATCGTCGCGAATTCGGTGGTGCCGATCGCGAATCCGCCCATGGCGAGCGCGAAGTGGACCAGGCCCGGCGAGCGGGCGGCGGAGCGTTGAACGGGGGCGTGCACGGCTCGCAAATGGATTTGCTGCAGTGCAGCGTCAATTCAAAAACCGTGCAACCGCAACTGCTTTGCGCGCAATCAAGGACAGGCGGGCAACGCGGCGTTCCAGCCGCGCCGCCGCAGCACCAGCCGGTAATAGAGCGCGGACGCGAGCAACTGCGCCAAGGTAGCGAGCAGCGCCGGCCTTCCCTCCGCCGGGTCGAGCCAGTTGAGCCCGGCGATCGCCGCCAGCACCAGCAGCGTCACCACCGCGGCCAAGGGGTGGAGCGGCATGCGATAGGGTCCATGCGCGGTGCTGCCCCGATGCCGTCCGACGATCGCCGCCAGTGCGAGTCCGGCATAGATGGCGATCAGCCCCGTGCCGCTCAGCACCAGCAGCAGCCGCAGCGGCAGGAAGCAGGCGGCGATGCCGATCGCCCCCGAGGCGAGCGTCGCCCGCGCGGGCGATCCGAAGCGCGGGTGAATCGCCTCGAGCCAGGCATCCAGCGGTCTGCCCCAGCTTTCGTCGCGCGCGGTGGCGTAGAAGAACCGTCCATTGGCAAGGATGCAGGCAATCACCGCATTGACGATCGCGACGACGATGCCCGCCGCGACCCACAGGGCGAGCGCCGATCCCCCGCGCATCCGCACAAAGGCGCCGAACGGGTCTTCGGCGGACAGGAACGCCGCAAGATCGGGCGTGGCGACCAACGCCGCGACGACCGGCACCGCCTCCAGCAGCAGGGCGCCAGCAAGGGCCAGCAGGATCGCGCGGGCGATGCGATGGGAGGCGCCATGCATCTCTTCGCCGAAATAGACGGCTGCGCCATAGCCGTTGAGCGCGAAGATCGCGACCGAGGTCGCCAGCCCGATATTCGCGGCGCTCGCCGGCACCAGCCCGTCGGTACCGGGCGCCACCGGGTGCAGCAGCAGCGGCAGCACGTCCCGCGCCGGCGCCGCCAGGCCCAGCGCCAGAATCACCAGCACCGCCGCCACTTCCGCGGCGAGGAAGGCGCCGGTCAACAGCGCGTTGAAGCGGATGTTGAGGATGCCGACCAGGGTCGAGGCCAGCAGCACGCCGACGGCAACCGGCACCGGCGGCAGTCCCGGCACGACCGTCGACCCCACGGATGCGATCCCCAGCGCCGCTACCGGCGGGAAGAGCAGGTTGTTGCAGGCATTGACGCCCAGCATCATGAACCCGGCCGCCGGCCCCAGTGTCTGCCCTACCATCACATATTCGCCCCCGGCCACCGGGAAGGCGGACGAGAGCTCGGCATAGATCAGCGCCGTGGCGAGGCACACCACGCCGGCGATCGCCAGCGCCAGCAGCGTGCCGGTGCCGGCGATCTGCAGGCTGCCCGGCACGATCACGAACAGCGACGATGCCGGGGTGGTGATCGACAGGGTGAGGAGCAGCACGCCCGCGGTGCCCAGGCTGCGGTCCAGTCGTGCGTTCGTTTGCGGCATCGGCCCCCCGAGATGCGGGGCAGCGTGGCGACCGCGTGCAGGCACGTCAATCACCCCGGCTTGCCCTGCCCGTGCTATTCGCTAGGTTGCGCGCGTGGCTTCTCCCACCCCTTCGGCCGGCGACGGCGCCCGCGCCCGGCTCGTCCATGCGCTCGGCGAAGTCGCGGGCGGTGACCGCAAGGCGCTCAAAACCGTCTATGATCTGACGGCGGCGAAGCTGATGGGCGTCTGCCTGCGTATCTGCCAGGACCGCGAGGCCGCAGAGGATGTGATGCAGGACGTGTATCTGAAGGTGTGGGACAAGGCAGGGCGCTTCGATGCGTCGCGTGCCAGCCCGATCACCTGGCTGTGCACGATCGCCCGCAACACCGCGATCGACTGGCGCCGCGCACGCGGGCTGGGCGAGACCGCCCCGGTCGAAGCCGCGCTGGAACTGCCCGATGGCCGCCCTTCGGCCGAGGCGATGCTCGAAGCAGGAGAGACGCAGGCGCGCATCTTCGATTGCCTGGAGGCGCTGGAGGAAAAGCCGCGCGGGGCGATCCGAGCTGCCTTCTTCCACGGCCGCACCTATCCCGAACTCGCCGCCGCCGCCGCGGTGCCGCTCGGCACGATGAAGAGCTGGATCCGGCGCGGGCTGCTGCAATTGCGGGGGTGTCTCGGCGATGGCTGAGCCGCTGCGGCCCGAAGACGAAGACATTGCGCTCGCCGCCGAACTGGCGCTGGGGCTGCTGGAAGGCGACGACCTCGCCGCCGCGCGCCGCCGGCAGTTGGCCGACCCCGGCTTCGCCGCGGCGGTGGAGCGCTGGGTGCTCGATTTCGCCCCGCTGGCGCTCGGCGGTGTCGACGTGGCCGTCTCGGCCGGGCTGTGGCAGCGGATCGAGGCGCGGCTTCCCGGCGCGGAACCTGGCACCGTGGTCGCGCTGCGCCGCTGGCGGGCGATCGCGATCGCGACCAGCGCGGCCGCCGCGGTGCTGCTCGCCATCCTGCTGCTGCGTCCGGTGCCGCAACCGGTGGTGCTGCCGCCGCCGCCGGTCGTCGTCGCGCAGATCACCGGTACCGCAGGTGCTGCATTTGCGGCGCGCTACGATGCCGAGCAGGGCATGCTCCACGTCCGCACCGAGGCGATGCCCGCCAGCCGCCGAGCGCCCGAGCTGTGGGTGATCCCGGCGGGCGGCAAGCCGGTGTCGCTCGGCCTGGTCGCCGCACAGGGCGACCGTGACATGGCGGTGGCTCCCGCCCATCGCACGCTGCTCGCCGAGGGCGCGACGCTGGCGGTGACGATGGAAGACGCCGCCACCGCGCCGCACGCCGGCCCCAGCGGCCCGCCGGTCGCGGCAGGAAAAATCACGATTCTTTAATGATCGCTGCATCCGGGGCGTCGGCCGCCCCGTAGCTGCCGCGCATCTCCGCAAAGAGGGGTGCGTAGCAAGAGGAAGCTAGAAGATGCGCAAGATCCGTCTCGCCTCGCTCACCGGAATCGTCGGTGCCGCGCTGCTCGCTACCGGCGCCGTCGCCGCCGTGCAGAATTTCCCGATGGTCGGCGGTGCCGCGATGTACCCGACCAAGAACATCGTCGAGAATGCGGTGAACTCGAAGGATCACACCACGCTGGTCGCCGCCGTGAAGGCCGCCGGGCTGGTCGATACGCTGTCGGGCCCGGGCCCGTTCACCGTCTTCGCGCCGACCAACGCCGCCTTCGCCAAGCTCCCCGCCGGCACCGTCGACACGCTGGTGAAGCCCGAGAACAAGGCGACGCTCACCAAGATCCTCACCTACCATGTCGTCGCCGGCAAGCTGAACGCTGCCGACATCGCGGCCAATGCCAAGGCGCATGGCGGCAAGGCGACGCTCACCACGGTCGAGGGTGCGCCGATCACCGTCATGAAGGGCCCGAGCGGCGGCTGGTGGATCGAGGATGCCAAGGGCGGCAAGGCCAAGATCACCATCGCCGACGTCAACCAGTCGAACGGCGTGATCCACGTGATCGACAGCGTTCTCATGCCCTGAGGCTGTCGAGGGCCTCGCGCGCTCCCCCCTTTGGGCGAGGCCCGGCCCGCCGGCGAACCTCCTTGCCGGCGGGCTTACGCCTTCAGACGCCGAGCCATTGCAGCGGCGCGGGCAGGCCGAAGGTCGTGTAGTCCACTTGCAGCACGCGGCGATGACCGGTTGCGGTGCTCGCCGCCGAGGCATGGAGGATAGGTGTGCGATAGGCCCAGACGTCGCCAGCTTCGGCGAGGCACATCGCGGTGCCGCATGCCGCCACCGCCGCGGCGATTTCACCCTCCGGAATCCTTCCCAGTCGGTGCGAACCGGGCGCGATGAGCAGTGGCGCGTTATCCTCCGGCACCGGATCGAGATGGATGCGCAACGTCACCATGGCTTCGATGACATCAAAAGGCGGCTCGACATGGAGCAGGCCCTGCTTGGTCGACCAGGGGCCGTAGCCCGGAACATCGGCCCGCCGGCGAACGGCGATTGTGCGATCCTGATGCCAGCCGAGCGCCCAGTTGTTCGCCGCGCTCTTGTCGAAGCAGATCGCGCGCACGGGCCGGGCAGTCGGTCCCAGATAGTCGGCTGCCGTTGCGCCCAACGCATCCGGTGCGAGTAGCTCGGCCAGACCATCCACGCCGTGCAGCCGCAGCCCGGCCCTGTCGGCCGGCAATATCCCTGCCAGTGCGCGCAACCTTGTGAGAAAAGGGGCGGCTGCACCGGCAAGGTGCGCCGCCCCATCGCGTTCGAAATCGAGCGGCACGTGGTTCAGAGCTTCTCGGTCAGCTCCGGCACCAGCGTGAACAGGTCGCCGACCAGGCCGATGTCCGCCACCTGGAAGATCGGCGCGTCCTCGTCCTTGTTGATCGCGACGATCGTCTTCGAATCCTTCATGCCGGCGAGGTGCTGGATCGCCCCCGAAATGCCGACCGCGACATAGACCATCGGCGCCACGATCTTGCCGGTCTGGCCGACCTGATAGTCGTTGGGCGCGTAGCCTGCGTCCACCGCCGCGCGGCTGGCGCCGACCGCGGCACCCAGCTTGTCGGCGAGCGGATCGATCAGCGCGTGGAACTGCTCCTGCGAGCCCAGCGCGCGGCCGCCCGAGACGATGATCTTGGCGCTGGTCAGCTCCGGACGCTCCGACGTCGCGATCTCCGAGCCGGCAAAGGTCGAGAGACCCTTGTCGCCCGCCGCCGCGACGGCTTCCACCGCACCGCTGCCGCCGGTCGCCGCCGCCTTGTCGAACGCGGTGCCGCGCACGGTGATCACCAGCTTCTTGTCGCTGGTCTGCACGGTGGCGATCGCGTTGCCGGCATAGATCGGCCGGGTGAAGGTGTCCGGCCCCTCGACCGAGAGGATGTCCGAAAGCTGCATCACGTCGAGCGCGGCGGCGACGCGCGGCGCCACATTCTTGCCCGTGGTGGTCGCCGGGAACAGCACCGCGTCATGGTTGTCCATCAGCTGGACCACCAGCGGCGCGACATTCTCGGCAAGGAAATGCTCATAGGCCGCGTCGTCGGCGACATGGACCTTGCCCACGCCGGCGATCTGCGCGGCAGCCTCGGCCACCGCCGAGACGCCCTTGCCGGCGACGAGCAGATGCACGTCGCCCAGCTTGGCGGCCGCGGTGACGGTGGAGAGCGTCGCATCCTTGACGCTGTGATTGTCGTGTTCGACCCAAACCAGCGTCTTCATCAGGCGACTCCCATGCCCTTGAGCTTCTCGACCAGTTCGTCGACCGAACCCACCTTGATGCCCGCCTGGCGCTTGGCCGGCTCGACGACCTTGAGCGTCTTGAGGCGCGGGGTGACGTCGACGCCATAGTCGGCGACGGTCTTCTTCGCGACCGGCTTGGTCTTCGCCTTCATGATGTTCGGCAGCGTCGCGTAGCGCGGCTCGTTGAGGCGGAGATCGGTGGTGACGATCGCCGGCAGCTTGAGGTCGACGGTCTCCAGGCCGCCGTCGATCTCGCGGGTCACGTGCACGCGGTCGCCAGCAATCTCGACCTTCGAGGCGAAGGTGCCCTGCGCCCAGCCGAGCAGCGCGGCGAGCATCTGGCCGGTCTGGTTCGAATCGTCGTCGATCGCCTGCTTGCCGAGGATGATCAGCCCGGGCTGCTCCTCTTCGGCGACCTTGGCGAGCAGCTTGGCGACGGCCAGCGGCTCGACCTCGTCATCGGTCTGGATCAGGATGCCGCGATCGGCGCCCATGGCGCGCGCGGTGAGCAGCACATCGGCCTCCGCCTTGGCGACGCCGATGGTGACGACGACGATCTCGGTCGCCGCGCCCTTCTCCTTCAGCCGCACCGCTTCCTCGATCGCGATCTCGTCGAAGGGGTTCATGCTCATCTTGACGTTCGCCAGATCGACGCCCGTCCCGTCCGCTTTCACGCGGGGCTTCACGTTATAGTCAAGCACACGCTTGACCGGTACCAGGACCTTCATCGCATCCTTCCTGTCTGCCGGGGCTCTCCCCCTGACAATTGGGTTACGTTTACGCGAACGTCAACCGCTCGCAAGCGATTCGGCGTACGCCTGCATCAGCGTGCCGAAGGATTCCGGGGGCGGAAATTTTGGATAGCGGACCGAAGCGCCCGTCGCGGCCCAAGGCAGCGCTTCTTCGGTGTACGTCTCGAGGAAAGGCGGGGCGGACATCGGCGCATCGAGCATCGTCACGCGGATATTCACGAAGGCGTCGAGGCCCTCCGGCCGGGTGAACAGCCAGCTTTTGCAGTGTTCGCAGTGGAAATGCCGGGTGGGTCCATGGAGGCCGCCGACCACCGGCTCGCCTTGCGTCACCACGAAGTGTTCCGCCGGGTAGAGCCCGCTCAGCGAATAGGCGCTGGCGGTCATGCGCTGGCAGCCGGTGCAGTGGCAGGCCATGGTGACGAGCGCATCGCCCGTCACCCGGAACCGCACGCGGCCGCAGCGGCAGCCGCCCTCGACCGACTTGCCAGTCGGGGCGGCCGTATCGCTCACGCGACCTTCTTGACCTCCGCCACGATCTTCTGGGCGGCGTCGCCCAGGTCGTTGGCGGGAACGATGGCGAGGCCCGAATTGGCCAGGATGTCCTTGCCCTGCTGCACGTTGGTGCCTTCGAGGCGGACGACCAGCGGCACCGCGAGGTTCACTTCCTTGGCGGCCGCGACGATGCCTTCCGCGATGATGTCGCAGCGCATGATGCCGCCGAAGATATTGACCAGGATGCCCTTCACCGCCGGATCGCTCAGGATGATCTTGAACGCCGCGGTGACCTTCTCCTTGTTCGCGCCGCCGCCGACGTCGAGGAAGTTGGCCGGGAACATGCCGTTCAGCTTGATGATGTCCATCGTGGCCATCGCCAGGCCGGCGCCGTTGACCATGCAGCCGATGTCGCCGTCGAGCTTGATATAGGCGAGGTCGTACTTCGACGCCTCGAGCTCCATCGGATCCTCTTCGGTCTCGTCGCGCAGTTCCATCAGGTCCTTGTGACGGAACATCGAGTTCGAATCGAAGCCGACCTTGGCGTCGAGCACCATCAGCTTGTTGTCCTCGGTGACGGCGAGCGGGTTGATCTCGATCTGCGAGGCGTCGGTGCCGAGGAAGGCGTTGTACACCTTGCCGGCCAGGCTCTGCGCCTGCTTGGCGAGATCGCCCTCGAGGCCGAGCGCCTTGGCGACGGCGCGGCCGTGGTGCGGCATGAAGCCGGTCGCGGGATCGACGTCGAAGGTGTGGATCTTCTCGGGCGTGTCGTGCGCGACGGTTTCGATGTCCATGCCGCCTTCGGTCGAGACGACGAACGCGACTCGGCCGGTGGCGCGATCGACCAGCAGCGCGAGGTAGAATTCCTTGGCGATGTCGACGCCGTCGGTGACGTACAGGCGGTTGACCTGCTTGCCGGCAGCGCCGGTCTGGATCGTCACCAGCGTGTTGCCGAGCATCTCGGTCGCGGCGTGGCGGACTTCGTCCTCGGTCTTGGCGAGGCGGACGCCGCCCTTGGCTTCGGCCGGCAGTTCCTTGAACTTGCCCTTGCCGCGGCCGCCGGCATGGATCTGCGCCTTCACGACATAGAGCGGCCCGGGCAGCTTCTTGGAGGCTTCGACGGCCTCTTCGACGCTCATCGCGGCAAAGCCGGCCGGCACGGGCACGCCGAACTTCGCGAGCAGTTCCTTGGCCTGATATTCGTGGATGTTCATGGGAGCAGTCCGCCTTTTCAAGGGAACGGGGAAAGGATCGCGCCCGCCTAAGCACAGCGCGCGCGTGAAATCCACCCTTTTAGGGATTATTGCGATTGCGAATTGCTTGCAACATGGCGCATCATCCGGATGGAGCTCGGATTCATAGAACCAGCCCGATTACCATCTCGTGAAGCGGGGAGGGGGGCATTCGCCCTCCTCACACCATCGTCATTCCCGCGAAGGCGAGAATCCATTCGCAAGGACGCTGGGGGACAGAACCGGGGCATCCGCGCCAATGGATCCCAGCCTTCGCGGCGATGACGGTGGGTAGTGAGAATGGCGGTGCAACCCCGCCCGGGCATCTTCGCCTCGTGCTCAAACGCCCCTCCCGCCTCAGCGAAGCGGGAGGGGGAGCACGCATCACGCCTCGGTGCGGGCCTTGACGATCTTGCCCGGGTTCGCGGGCGGCTCGCCCTTGGGCAGCGCGTCGACATGGTCCATGCCGTCGATCACTTCGCCCCAGACGGTATACTGGCCGTCGAGGAAGGTCGCGTCGTCGAGGCAGATGAAGAACTGCGAGTTGGCGCTGTTCGGATTGTTGGTGCGCGCCATCGAGCAGACGCCGCGGACATGCGGCTCCTTCGAGAATTCCTGCGCCAGGTCCGGCTTGTCCGAACCGCCCATGCCGGTGCCCGAGGGATCGCCGCCCTGCGCCATGAAGCCGTTGATCACGCGGTGGAAGATCACGCCGTCGTAGAAGCCTTCGTCGGCCAGGCCGGCGATGCGCGCGACATGGTTCGGCGCGAGATCGGGGCGCAGGCGGATGCGGACGTCGCCGGTGTCGAGCGTGAGTACGAGCGTAGTGGGTTCGGCCATGGGGCACCTCTTCTCTAAAACTGGAACGAAGCCCTAAGCGGTGCGCTGCCGACTTGCAAATCCCCGCCGGGGATGGCAGCGCCCCTCGAACGGGGCCGCAGCACGGGAGGTCGGACGGTGAGCGAGACCGAACTGCACGAAGAGGCCGCCGCGCCCGAGAGCCAGCTCGACGAGGACGATCGGCTCAAGCCCGAATTCGTCAGCGCGGTGCTCGATGCGGTGGACGAGGGCGACGACGAGGCCGCGCATGTGCTGGTCGCGCCGCTCCATCCCGCCGACATCGCCGACCTGATCGAGCTGGTGCCGTCGGAGCGGCGCGCCGACGTCGTCACCGCCATCTCCGACCTGATCGACGGCGACGTGCTCGCCGAGATGAACGACTGGGTGCGCGAGGCGCTGGTCGACGCGCTCGAACCGCACCAGGTGGCGAACCTCGCCGCCGAGCTCGATACCGACGATGCGGTCGCGATCATCGAGGACATGGACGTCGAGGACCAGCGCGAGGTGCTCCGCGCGCTCGACCCCGATGACCGCGCCGCGATCGAGGAGGCGCTGTCCTACCCCGAGGAATCCGCCGGCCGCCTGATGCAGCGCGAGCTGATCGCGGTGCCCGAGCATTGGACCGTCGGCGACGTGCTCGACTATCTGCGCGGCAATGACGAGCTGACCACCGATTTCTGGGAAATCTTCGTCGTCGATCCCTCGCACAAGCCGATCGGCACCTGCGAGCTCTCCTGGATCCTGCGCACCCCGCGCGCGATCGCGATCAGCGACGTGATGAAGCGCGAGCAGACGCTGATCCCGATCGACATGGACCAGGAGGAAGTGGCGCTGCGCTTCCAGAAATACGCGCTGATCTCGGCCGCCGTGGTCGATCTCAGCGGGCGGTTGGTCGGGATGATCACGGTGGACGACATCGTCCACATCATCTCGCAGGAAGCGGGCGAGGACATTCTCCGCCTGTCGGGCGCGGGCGAAGGCGACATCAACGAGCCGGTGCTGCTGACGGTGCGCACCCGGCTGACCTGGCTGTTCGTCAATCTCGGCACGGCGATGCTGGCCGCCTCGGTGGTCGGGCTGTTCCAGGGCGAGATCGCCAAGTTCGCGCTGCTCGCGGTGCTGATGCCGATCGTCTCGGGCATGGGCGGCAATGCCGGCACCCAGACGCTGGCGGTGGTGGTCCGCGCGATTGCCACCAACCAGCTCACCGAATCGAACACCTTGCGGATGATCTGGCGCGAACTGCGCATCGCCGCGGCCAATGGTGCGACGCTGGGGCTGGCGATCGGGGCGGGGACGATGCTGGTCTATGGCATTCCGTGGCTGGCGGTCGTGATCGCGGCGGCGATGGTGATCAACAACGTGATCGCGGGGCTTTCGGGGGTGCTGATCCCGGTGACGCTGGACCGGCTGCGCGTCGACCCCGCGGTATCCTCGGCGGTGTTCGTCACGATGATGACCGACGTGATGGGATTCTTCTCGTTCCTCGGTCTCGCGACATTGGTGGGGCTGGGCGGCTGACTTGATCGCGGGGCGGGGATTGCCCAAATCGGCGGCGTGCCACTCCATCTCACCAAGGTCGCCTTTGCCTGCGACAGCGTCGATTTCCTGCGGTCCCGGCTCGAGGCGCGCGCGGCCGCGGGCGGCGTCGCGCTGACCACGCGCTATCTGCCCAAGCGGCACGCGGAGATCGACGGCGGCTCGCTGTTCTGGATCCTCAAGCACCAGCTGGTCGGCCGCTCGCCGATCCTCGGCTTCGGCGAGGCCGAGGGCGGGCGCACCGCGATCCTGCTGGAGCCCAAGCTGGTGCTGGTCCAGGCGCGGCCCAAGCGCGCGCATCAGGGGTGGCGCTATCTGGAAGATGCCGATGCGCCGCGCGATCTGGGCGATCTGGACGGCGGGGCGGACGAGCTGCCGCCGTCGCTGATGGGCGAGCTTGCCGGGCTGGGGCTGCTTTAAGCCTCTCCCCTTTAAGCGACGCTCAAACCGCCTCCGCCCGCAGCGGGCGGCTGAGCAGTGCGTCGATCACTTCGGCCACCGGCGCGCCTTCGAGCAGGGCGTTGACTGCCAGCGTGACCGGCATCTCCACCCCAGCTTCCGCCGCCGCCTCGCGCAGCACCGGGGCGGTGAAGGCACCTTCGGCCACCGTCTTGCGATCCGACAGCAGCTCGGCGGCGCTGCGACCCTGGCCAAGGCCCACGCCCAGCGAGAAGTTGCGCGAATTGGTCGACGAGCAGGTCAGCACCAGATCGCCTAGCCCCGAAAGCCCGGTCAGCGTCTCCGCCTGCGCGCCGCGCGCCAGCCCGAAGCGGGTCATCTCGGCAAAGCCCCGCGCGATCAGCGCCGCGCGCGCGTTGAGGCCCAGCCCGGCGCCCTCCACCACCCCGCAGGCGATGGCCAGCACGTTCTTCACCGCCCCGCCGATCTCCGCGCCGATCACGTCGGCCGAGGCATAGGGGCGGAAGGCGGGCGCGCCGAGCCGATCGCTCAGCCGCGTGCGCAGGTCGGCATCCTCGCACGCCAGCGTCACCGCCGTCGGCTTTCCCGCCGCGACCTCGTGCGCGAAGGTGGGGCCGGAGAGCACCGCGATCGGCGCATCCGGCGCGACGCTGCGCGCCACTTCGCCGACCAGCAGCCGGGTGCCCGCCTCGATGCCCTTGGCGCACAGCACCAGCGGCGTCGTGCCCACGGTCATCTCGGCCAGCACCGCGCGGACATGCTGCGCCGGCGCCACCACCAGCAGTGCGTCGCAGCCGGCAAGATCGCCCAGGCTGCCGGTTGCGCGGATGCTGGGCGAAAGCGGCACCCCGGCGAGGAACTGGCGGTTCTCGTGGTCCGCGTTGATGCTCGCCACCACCTCGGCCTCCCGCGCCCAAAGCAGCACCGGCGCATCGCCGCGCGCCGCCACCTGCGCGAGCGCGGTGCCCCAGGCGCCGCCGCCGATCACCCCGATCTTCATGCCTTCAC
Organism: Sphingomonas sp. ABOLE; assembly: GCF_003950455.1. Lineage (NCBI taxonomy): Bacteria > Pseudomonadati > Pseudomonadota > Alphaproteobacteria > Sphingomonadales > Sphingomonadaceae > Sphingomonas > Sphingomonas sp. ABOLE. Next base: position 83,036 of record NZ_QQWY01000002.1, on the reverse strand, counting down.
TCCCGCGCCGCGCACCTTTTCCGCATCCGGATCGAGCGGCCAGCGGGGCCGCGCGGGTACGTCGAGCGGATCGGTAAGGCCCTGCGCGAAACGTTCGGCGCCGGCCCAGGCGATCATCGCGGCATTGTCGGTGCACAGCCACAAGGGCGGCGCGACGAAGGGCAGGGCATGCTCGGCTGCCAGCGCCTCCAGCGCCGTCCGCACCGCGGTATTGGCCGCGACACCGCCTGCCACGACCAGCGCGGTGGGCCGGGTCACCGCCAGCGCCAGCCGGGTGCGATCGACCAGGCAGTCGACCACCGCCTGCTGGAACGACGCGGCGAGGTCCTCGGCGCTATAGTCGTTGACCGCGCGCGCGACCGCGCTCTTGAGGCCCGCAAAGGAGAAATGCGGCTCGCCCGACCCGACCAGCGGGCGCGGCAGCGGCACCGCCTTGGGGTTGCCGCGCTCGGCGGCCTTCTCCACTGCCGGACCGCCGGGAAAGCCGAGGCCGAGCAGCTTGGCGGTCTTGTCGAAGGCTTCGCCCGCCGCATCGTCGATCGTGGTGGCGAGCCGTCGGTAGCGGCTCACGCCCTCGACCAGCAGCAGCTGGCAATGCCCGCCCGAGACGAGCAGCAGCAGGTACGGGAATTCCAGGCTCCGGTCGCCGAGGCGTGGGGAGAGCGCATGGCCCTCGAGATGATTCACCGCGACCAGCGGCTTGCCCGCGGCGAGCGCCAGCGCCTTGCCGGTGACCAGGCCCACCATCACCCCACCGATCAGCCCCGGCCCCGCCGTGGCGGCGATCGCGTCGACATCGGCCAGCGTCACGCCTGCCTCTTCCAGCGCCGCCTCGATCAGCGGCCCCAGCATCTCGACATGCGCGCGCGCGGCGATCTCGGGCACCACGCCGCCATAGGGCCGGTGCGCCTCTTCCTGGCGCGCCAGCTTGTGCGCGCGGATCGTGCCGTCGCTGGTCACCAGAGCCGCCGCGGTTTCGTCGCAGCTCGATTCAAGTCCGAGGATGAGTGCCATGCATCCCATCTAAGCCGCTTGGCGGCAGGGTCCAGAGGCCGGGGGCGTTTGGCTCCGCGATTACCCCCATTGCCGTCCTCTCCGCACGACCCTAGCACCACGCCCATGACTGCACTTCGCATCGGCACGCGCGGCTCGCCGCTCGCCCTTACCCAGGCCCATATGGTGCGCGACGCGCTCAAGGCCGCGCACGGCATCGAGGGCGAGATCGTTATCGTCCGCACCACCGGCGACAAGGTGCAGGACCGCCCGCTCGCCGAGATCGGCGGCAAGGCGCTGTGGACCAAGGAGCTGGATCGCGCGCTGCTGGCGGGCGAGATCGACTGCGCGGTGCATTCGATGAAGGACGTCGAGACCGTCCGCCCCGAAGCGATCGCGATCGCCGCGATGCTGCCCCGCGCCGATGTGCGCGACCGGCTGGTCGGCGCCGAATCGCTCGCCGCGCTGAGGCCCGGCGCGGTGATCGGCACCGCCTCGCCGCGTCGGGCCGCGCAGGTCAAACGCCACCGACCGGACGTGACCACCGTGCTGTTCCGCGGCAATGTCGATACGCGGCTCGCCAAGCTCGCGGCGGGCGAGGCGGATGCGACCTTGCTCGCGTCGGCGGGGCTGGAGCGGCTGGGGCGCTTCGATGTCGGCCATGTGCTGCCCACCAACGTGATGCTGCCGGCCCCGGCGCAGGGGGCGGTGGGGATCGAGGCGCGTGCCGACGATTCGCGGATGCTCGGGCTGCTTGCCGCGATCGACCACCCGAAGACCCGCGGCTGCGTGCTGGCCGAGCGGGCGCTGCTCGCCGCGCTGATGGCCGACTGCCATTCGCCGGTCGCCGCGCTGGCGACGATCGAAGGCGCGATCCTCACCATCGAGGCCGAACTCTATGCGGCCGACGGCAGCGCGCATGTCCACGGCATGATCGAAGGCGCGCCCGAGGATGCGATGCTGCCCGCGACGCTCGCCCGCGACCTGCTCGACCGCGCGCCCGAGGCGGTACGCGCGCTGTTCGCCGGATGAGCCGGCCGATCGCGGTGCTGCGGCCCGAGCCTGGCAACCGCATCACCGCCGCTGCCGTGGAGGGACGCGGGCGCACCGCGATCCGCCTGCCGCTGTTCGCCACGCGGCCGCTGGCATGGGAGGTCGCCGATCCGAGCGGCTTCGATGCGCTGATCCTGACCAGCGCGAACGCCGTCCGGCTAGCAGGGGAGGGCATGTCGAGGCTGCGGGGCCTGCCCGTCCACGCCGTGGGCGAAGCAACCGCGTCCGCCGCCCGGCGCGCGCATTTCGATGTCGTCGCGGTGGGCGGTGCGGGGGCGGCGGCGCTGGTCGCGGAGGCCGAGGCGGCGGGGGTGCGGCGTGCCCTGCACCTCGCGGGTCAGGAGCGGACGTTGCACGTCGGCGGCATCGTCGCGGCGGTTGTCCCGGTCTATGCCAGCGAGATCCTGCCGATTGCCGCCACGGACGCCGCAGCGCTGACGGGCTGCGTGGTCTTGGTCCAGTCCGCGCGCGCCGGCGCGCGGTTGGCGGAGATCGTGCCCGACCGCGGCACCATACGGCTCGCGGCCGTCAGCGAAGCGGCCGCCGTCGGGGCGGGGCCGGGCTGGGCGGTGACCGCCGTCGCGGCCCGCCCCGAGACCGAAACGCTGCTCGACCTTGCCGTTGCGCTCGCGGATTGACCCGCGGGGCTGGTTGACCCGCGGGGCCCGCGCGGCGAAAAGGGCGGCCATGAGCGACGAGCCCCTGGCGCCCGAGCCGGTCCGAACTTTGAGTCCGCGCCGTAATCGAATGATCCCCGTTGGGCTGGGCTTCCTTGCCGGCGTCGCGCTCACGGCGGGTGCGATCGAGCTGGCCGGCCCGCATCTCAAGGTCACGACGGACGATCCGAACAAGCCGGCAGCCTCGGCGTCGCCCGCGGTCCCGCCGCTCAAGGTGCCGCCGCCGGTGCTGGCGCCTGCTACCGACGTGGCGACGCTCGACGCGCGCGAAAGCCAGCTCGCCGCGCGGCTCGATGCGCTGGAGCTGGAGCTGCGCCAGGCCGATGAGAGCGCGCGCAACGCGGCGCAATATTCCACCCAGGCCGAGCGGCTGATGGTCGCCGCCGCGGTGCGCCGTGCGGTCGAGCGCGGCCAGCCGCTGGGCAGCCTGGAGCAACAGCTCCGCGCCCGGTTCGGCGAGCGGCATCCGCAGGCGGTGGCGGCGATCGTGGCCGCTGCCGGTGATCCGCTGACGATCGAGGATCTCCGCATCGCGCTGGATACGATCGCGCCGCGGCTGGGCACCGGGCCGGACGACAGCCTGTGGGTGCGCTTCCGCAGCTTCGTGGGCGACCTGTTCGTGCTCCACCAGGCCGGCATGCCGAGCCCGCGCCCGGCCGAGCGCCTGCGCCGCGCCCGCAGCGCGCTGGCCGCCGGCAATGTCGAAACCGCGATCGCCGAAGTGGCGCACATGCCCGGCGCGTCGGTGGCGGAGGGCTGGACCAGCGCCGCCTCGCGCTATGTGAATGCCCGCAAGGCACTGGACGAAATAGAGAAGGCGGCAGCTGCAACGCCGCCCAAACCCCCGGTCGTGGCGCCGGCAGCCGCCCCCGCCCCGGCACCGGAGACACCGAGGAACGACTGAAATGGCAGACATGGGCCGGTTCGACTGGCAGGATCCGTTCGGGCTCGACGGCGAGCTTACCGACGAAGAGCGGATGGTGCGCGACGCCGCACGCGACTATGCGCAGGGCGAGCTGCTCCCGCGCATCACTTCCGCCTATCTGGAGGAACGCTTCGACCGCGAGATCATGGCCGAGATGGGCACGCTGGGCCTGCTCGGGCCGACGATTCCCGAAACCTATGGCGGGGCAGGGCTCGGCTATGTCGCCTATGGCCTGGTGGCGCGCGAGGTGGAGCGAGTCGATTCAGGCTATCGCTCGGCGATGAGCGTGCAGAGCTCGCTCGTCATGCACCCGATCCATGCCTATGGCAGCGAGGAGCAGCGGCGGAAATACCTGCCCAAGCTAGCGAGCGGCGAGTGGGTCGGCTGCTTCGGCCTTACCGAGCCGGATGCGGGCTCCGATCCCGCCGGCATGCGCACCCGCGCCGAGAAGATAGACGGCGGCTACCGGATCACCGGCGCCAAGATGTGGATCACCAACTCGCCCATCGCCGACGTCTTCGTAGTCTGGGCGAAGAGCGATGCGCATGATGGCGCGATCCGCGGCTTCGTGCTGGAGCGGGGCATGAAGGGGCTCACCAGCCCCAAGATCGAGGGCAAGCTGTCCTTACGCGCCTCGGTGACCGGCGAGATCGTGATGGACGGCGTGGAAGTCGGCGAAGACGCGCTGCTTCCGAACGTCCAGGGGCTGAAGGGCCCGTTCGGCTGCCTCAACCGCGCGCGCTACGGCATCGCCTGGGGCACGATGGGTGCGGCCGAGGCCTGCTTCCATGCCGCGCGGCAGTACACGCTCGATCGCCACCAGTTCGGCCGGCCGCTCGCTGCGACCCAGCTGGTCCAGCTCAAGCTCGCCAATATGGAGACCGAGATCGCGCTCGGGCTGCAGGCGGCGCTGCGCTGCGGGCGGATGTTCGACGCCGGCACGCTGAGCCCCGAGGCGATCAGCATCATCAAGCGCAACAATTGCGGCAAGGCGCTGGAGATTGCGCGGGTCGCGCGCGACATGCACGGCGGCAACGGCATCTCGGCCGAATTCCACGTGATCCGCCACGCGATCAACCTCGAGACGGTGAACACCTATGAGGGCACGCACGACGTGCACGGGCTGATCCTCGGCCGGGCGATCACCGGCATCGCGGCGTTCTGATGGCGCCCGATCGGCAGCCGGTGCTGGAGGGCGACCTTGTCCGCATCCGGCCGCTGCTCGCAGAGGATTGGGAGGCGCTCTATGCGGTCGCCTCCGATCCGCTGATCTGGGAAGTCCATCCCCGGCCGGATCGCTGGCAGGAGCCGGTATTCCGGCAGTTCTTCGCCGAGGCGCTGGCCTGCGGCGGCGGGCTGGCGATCGAGGACAAGGCGACCGGCGCGATCATCGGCTCCAGCCGCTACGACTATCACGTGCCCGAAGAAGACGAGATCGAGATCGGCTGGACCTTCCTCGCCCGTGCCTATTGGGGCGGCACCTACAATCGCGAGGTCAAGCGGCTGATGCTCGACCATATCCATCGCACTGTGGGCACGGTCGTGTTTCTGGTCGGCAAGGACAATCTCCGCTCGCGCGGCGCCATGGCGAAGATCGGCGGGGAACTGGTTCCCGGGCGCCATCATCGCGGCGGCGGGCAGGTCTTCTCCGATCACGTCGTCTACGCGATCCGGCGCCCGTGAAGCCGCTCGCCGGCATCAAGGTGGTCGAGCTCGCCCGCATCCTCGCCGGGCCCTGGTGCGGGCAGTTGCTCGCCGATCTGGGGGCCGAAGTGGTCAAGGTCGAGCGGCCGGGGGCGGGGGATGATACCCGCCATTGGGGCCCGCCCTTCCTCCACGATGCCGAGGGCGTGAACCGCGACGCCGCCTATTTCCACGCCTGCAACCGCGGCAAGACCAGTATCGGCATCGACATCGCCACGCCCGAGGGGCAAGCCGCGGCCAAGGCGCTGATCGCCGAGGCCGATGTGGTGATCGAGAACTACAAGGTCGGCGGGCTGGTGAAGTACGGCCTCGATGCCGCCAGCCTGCGGGCGGCCAACCCGCGGCTGATCGTCTGTTCGATCACCGGCTTCGGCCAGACCGGGCCCTATGCGGCCCGCGCCGGCTATGACTTCATCATCCAGGGCATGGGCGGGGCGATGAGCCTCACCGGCGAGCCCGACGGCGCGCCGCAAAAGGCGGGCGTCGCCTATGCCGACATCTTCACCGGGGTCTATTCGGCCGTCGCGATCCTGGCCGCACTGCGTCGGCGCGACGTGGAGGGGGAGGGCGCGCATATCGACATGGCGCTGCTCGACACCCAGGTGGCGGTGCTGGCCAACCAGGCGCTCAACTGGATGGCGAGCGGTAAGGTGCCGCACCGTATGGGCAACGGCCATGCGAATCTGGTGCCCTATCAGGCCTTTGCCTGCCGCGACGGCGAGCTGATCGTGGCGGTGGGCAACGACTCGCAGTTCGCCAGGCTCTGCGCCATCCTCGGGCTCGATCTGGCGCGCGATCCCCGGTTTGCGACCAACCCGGCGCGGGTAACGAACCGCGATGCGCTGATCCCGCAGCTCGCCCGCGCAATCCTCGATTGGGCCAAGGCGGACCTGTACGAAGCGCTGGAGGCGCAGGGCGTGCCGGCGGGACCGATCAACCGGGTCGACGAGGTGTTCGCCGATCCCCAGGTGATCGCCCGCGGCATGGCGATCGTTCGCGAGGGGCTGCCGGGCCTCGCCAGCCCGATCACGATCGATGGCGAGCGTATGGTCGCCGAGCGCGCGAGCCCCGCCCGGCCCTGAGCAATCGCGTCCCACAATCCGTCATCCCGGCGGAAGCCGGGATCCATTCGCCACTCGCTGGAAGCAGGAGCCGGTACGGATACCCCAATGGACCCCGGCTTTCGCCGGGGTGACGGCGGGGGGAGTCAGATCGCCGGGTAGCGCAAGCGGCCTATGAAGCGGGAGAGGCTCGGCCGGTTGGTCGTGCGGTTGACGAACCCCGCCTTGGCCTTCTCGAACCGCATGATTCCCTCGATCCGGCGAGCGAGGAAGGCGCGGGTATCGGCCCACTCCTCGCTCTCGTCCTGCACGAATACCGCGATGGTTGCGGCATAGACGCTGCCGAGCGTCATCCGCTTGGTATAATGGTTGTAATCGGTCGCGGTATCGCCCGCCGCGCGCCACATCGCATCCGCCGCGCGCCAGCCGAGCTTGCTTGCCCGCGCGAGGTTCTGCGGCATGGCGAGGATCGCCAGCGCCCGGCGCAGCGCGTCGCGATAGGGTGCGAGCAGCGCTAGTCGCGCCTCGACCAGCGCGGTGACACGCGCGCGGATCTTCATCCCCGCCAGCGTCTCGGGCGAGAGTTCGTCGAGCATTGCGCGGTCGATATGCGCGAACCAGGCGTCGATCATCGCCAGCGGGCCGTCCGAGAAGGCGAGTCGCGCCACGTCGCGGTCGACGCCCATGCCGTCGGCGGTGGCGTCCAGCGCCCGCTGGTTCCAGCCGTCAAAGGCGGCATTGGCGGCAAGCGACGGCGCAAGCGCCGCGCGCAGTTCATCGAGGGTGGCGTCGGCGAGATCCATGACTGCTGATCTAGGCCCGAAGCCGCCGCCCGGCAACCGCCTACCCCTTGGGCCGTACCGCGCCTTGCCGCACCAGCACCAGCGCGGCGGCGACCAGTGCCGCGCCGAACAGGTCGGCGGTGGCGAGCTTCTCGTCGAAGATGATCCAGCCGAGCGCCGCGCCCACCGCCGGCTGCACCAGCAGCGCGATGCCGATCACCAGCGGCGAGAGATGGCCGAGCGCATAGATCATGCAGCCCTGCCCGATCAGCTGGCTGACGATGGCGAGCGCGAGCAGCGGCCACCAGAGGTGCGGCACGATCTGCTCGCCCATCGCCAGCGCGATCACCAGCAGCGGCGGGATGGTGGCGAGCGAGGACAGGGCCAGCGCCGGCACCGGGCCGAGCGACACCCGCACCCGCGCCATCAGCGCGAAATAGACGGCGTAGAACACGCCGGCGGCGAGGCAGAACAGGTCGCCCGCCAGATGCCGCGAGGAGAGTTCGGCCGAGCGCCCGAGCAGCAGCGCGCCGCCGATCGCCGCCAGCAGCAGCGCCGCGCCCTGCATCCTGCTCGGCCAGGCACGCGCGACGACGAAGCCGTAGATCGGGAAGATCAGCGACGCCGAGTTGCCGAACAGGGTGGAGTTGGCCAGCGTGGTGCGGACGATGCCGATATGCCAGCTCGCCAGGTCCAGCGCGAACACCACCCCGGCGATGGCGAGGATCCACCAGCGCCCGCGGCCCGCGGCGATCGGCTTTTCGCCCATCGCGGCAGCGGCGGAGAACAGGATCGGCGTGGCGATGATCAGCCGCCAGAACGCCGCCGAAACCGGCCCCACATCCGCCATCCGCACGAACAGCGGCCCCGTGGCCAGCGCGGTATTTGCGATCAACGCCGCGACGAGCGCGGTCGCAACATGGCTTCGTGCCGGGGAAGTTTTTGTTGTCGGTGCGTTGCCCTGCATGGCGCCCTCTAACGCCCTATCTGTGCGAAGTCACAAGCTTCCAAAGGAATTTCGATGCCCAGCCTGTTCGATCCGATTCAGCTCGGCGCGATCCATGCCGCCAATCGCGTGTGGATGTCGCCGCTCACCCGCGGCCGCTCCACGCGCGGCCATGTGCCGACGCCGGTCATGGTCGACTATTACCGCCAGCGCGCCAGCGCCGGGCTGATCATCACCGAGGCGACCGGGATCAGCCAGCAGGGGCTCGGCTGGGCCTATGCGCCCGGCATCTGGAGCGACGAGCAGGTCGAGGCGTGGAAGCCGATCACCGCCGCCGTCCATGAAGCCGGCGGCAAGATCGTCTCGCAGCTCTGGCACATGGGCCGGCTGGTCCATTCGGACTTTCTCGGCGGCGAGCCGCCGGTCTCGGCCTCGGCGACCACGGCACCCGGGGAGGTCCGCACCTATCCGGCCGAGGACGCCGGCGAGATCAAGCGCCCCTACAGCCAGGCCCGCCCGCTGCGCACCGACGAGATCCCCGGCATCCTCGACGATTATGCCCGCGCGGCGGAAAACGCGATCTGCGCCGGCTTCGACGGGGTGCAGATCCACGCCGCCAATGGCTATCTGATCGACCAGTTCCTCCGCGACAATGCCAACTTCCGCGAGGACGACTATGGCGGGTCTATCGATAACCGCATTCGCCTCCTGCGCGAGGTGAGCCAGCGCGTCGTCGACACGATCGGTGCCGACCGCACCGGCGTGCGCCTGTCGCCCAACGGCGAGGTGCAGGGCGTCAACGACAGCAACCCGGTGCCGCTGTTCGAAGCTGCCGCCGCGGCGCTCGACGATATCGGCGTGGCGTTCCTCGAGATGCGTGAGCCGCGGGCCGGCGGAACCCGGGGCGAGCCCGACCAGCCGCCGGTCCATCCGGCGATGCGCAAAGTGTATCGCGGCGTGCTCGCGCTCAACTCGGACTATGATGCGGCCAGCGCCCAGGCGGCGCTCGATGCAGGCGAGGCTGATGCGATCGCCTTCGGCCGGACCTTCCTCGCCAATCCGGATCTGCCGCGTCGCCTGCGCGAGGGGCTGCCGCTCAATCCGCAGCGCGAGGAACTGTTCTACGTCGGCGGGGCCGAGGGCTATACCGACTACCCGACCGCCGACGAGCTCGCGCTTCAGTCGGCCTGATCGAAGCCGTCGATCCAGCGGGTGCTGGCCGCGCGGAAATGCGCACGCATTTTTGGTGGGGCCAGCACCATGCCGATCAGGAAGGGAAACCAGGGCCAGAACAGGAAGCTGCCCGTCACCAGCAGCGCGATCAGGATCGCGCCGCCGAAGCGCAGCGCCGCCAGCCGCGAATGCGCGGTATAGTTGAGCTTGATCGTGCGCGGCGCCTTGGCGTCGAACCAGCTGCGCGTAACGAAACTATCGGGTGTGGTTCTCGGCCGTTGGATCCCGAACCGCCAGCCTTGCGCACCCCTTCCGCTTGCGGGAGGGGCAGGGGGAGGATCTCCCCCGACACGCCGTCGGCCGGTACGGCCACCCCCTCCCCCGACGCCTCCCGCAAGCGGAAGGGGAGATTTGCTTTGGGACACTTCGCGCCCGGGTGGTGCGATCCACCACGACCAGCCGCCGCCCCCGCTCTTCTACTCGGTAGCGGGAGGGCGGCATGTCCATGGGATCAGCCGAACTTGGCCTTGAGCGCCAGCATCGCCAGCGCCGCCTTGGCCGCCTCGCCGCCCTTGTCCTTCTGCTTCGGATCGGCGCGGACCAGCGCCTGCGCCTCATTCTCCACCGTCAGGATGCCGTTGCCGATCGCGACGCCGTCCATCGACAGCGCCATCAGCCCGCGCGCGCTTTCGCCTGCGACGATCTCGAAATGATAGGTCTCGCCGCGGATCACCACGCCGATCGCGACGAAGGCGTCGTAGCGGCCGCTGTCCGCCGCCAGCGCGACCGCGCCCGGGATCTCCAGCGCGCCCGGCACGGTGATCACCTCGGCCTTGTGGCCCGCCGCCTCGATCGCGGCCTTGGCGCCGGCGATCAGCAGGTCGTTGAGATGCTCGTAGAAGCGCGCTTCGACGATGAGGACGTTGGCCATTATTGCTCCGAATCGATGGGGCGCGTGCCGGCGATCGACAGGCCGTAGCCGTCGAGCCCGATCAGCGTGTGGTGGGTGTTGGAGAGCAGGATCATCTCCTGCACACCGAGCTCGGTGAGGATGGTCGCGCCGACGCCGTAGTCGCGCAGCTCGTCCATGTCCTTGGGCGGAATCGCGCCGCTGCGGGTCTGCAGCGCGACGGTATAGCCGTCGGGGCGGGGGCGGTTGATCACCACGATCACGCCCGCACCTTCCTTGCCGATGATCTCCATCGACTTGCGCAGCAGCCCGCCGCGCGGGCCGCCCTCGCCGAACACATCGGCAAAGGGCGACAGTGCGTGCATCCGCACCAAGGTAGGCTTGTCGGGATCGATCCGGCCCTTGACCAGCGCGACCTGCTCGCTGCCCGTCGCCTTGTTCCAGAAGGTGAGGGCGCGCCACTCGCCGCCCCATTCGCTGGTGAAGCTCGCCTCGGCGCGCTGCTCGACGAGATGGTCGTAGCGACGGCGATAGGCGATCAGGTCGCGGATCGTGCCGATCTTGAGATTGTGGAGCTGGGCGAAGCCGACGAGATCGTCGAGCCGCGCCATCGTGCCGTCGTCCTTCATGATCTCGCAGATCACGCCGGCGGGGTTGAGCCCGGCGAGGCGGGCAACGTCGACCGCCGCCTCGGTATGCCCGGCGCGGACCAGCACGCCGCCGTCGCGCGCGACCAGCGGGAAGACATGGCCCGGGGTGACGATGTCCGCCCGGTCCTTGCTCGCGTCGATCGCGACCGAGATGGTGCGGGCGCGGTCGGCGGCGGAGATGCCGGTGGTCACGCCTTCCTTGGCCTCGATCGAGACGGTGAAGGCGGTTTCGTGGCGGGTACCGTTGGCACGGCTCATCAGCTCGAGCCCGAGCTGGTCGACCCGCGTCTTGGTCATGGCGAGGCAGATCAGCCCGCGGCCGTACTTGGCCATGAAGTTGATCGCGTCGGGCGTCGCCATCTGCGCCGGGATGACCAGATCGCCTTCATTCTCGCGATCCTCGTCATCGACCAGGATGAACATCCGGCCGTTGCGGGCCTCGTCGATCAGTTCCTCGGGCGAGGAGAGGAAGCCGTGCTTGAGCGCGGCGAGTTCAGCCTTTGGCACGCAATGCCTCCATGCGCTGAAGATAGCGCGCCAGCACGTCGATCTCCAGATTGACCGCCTGGCCGGGCTTCAGCGCACCGAAGGTGGTGACGGCGGCGGTGTGCGGAATGATGTTGAGGTGGAATTCGACGCCCTCGGGCGTATCGTCCACCGCGTTGACCGTCAGCGACACGCCGTCGACGGTGATCGAGCCCTTGGGCGCAACGTACGGCGCGATCTCCGGCCCCGCCGCGATCACGACATGGTGCGAGCCATCGATCGCCTCGATCAGCTTCACCCGCCCGATGCCGTCGACATGGCCGGTGACGATATGTCCGCCCAGCTCGTCGCCGAGGCGCAGTGCACGCTCGAGGTTGAGCTTGCGGCCGGCGGTCCACTGGTCGTCGGCGGTGCGCGAGACGGTCTCGCCCGACACGTCGAAGTCGAGCCAGCCGGGTCCCTTGTCGACCACCGTCAGGCACACGCCCGAGCAGGCGACCGAGGCGCCGAGATCGATCTCATGGGTGGGATAGGCCGTCGCCACGCGCACGCGCAGGTCGCCCTGGCGCGCTACCGCGTCGATCGTGCCGACATCGCTTACGATTCCGGTGAACATCAGTTGCGCTCGTAGACCTCGAACCGATCGCTGCCAAGCAGTCGAGAGTCCAGCAGGCGCCAGCGATCATGCGCCTCGGACAATGCGGCGAGGCCGAATGCCTCGACCGCGGGTTTGCCGCCGCCGAGCAGGATCGGCGCGCGGTAGAGGAGGAGCCGGTCGACCATGTCGGCGCGCAGGAACGCGGTAGCCGCCTTGGCGCCGCCTTCCACCATCAGCGTGTCGATGCCCGCCAGGTGGCGAATATCGGCGATGTCGGCGATCCGCTCCCAGTCAGGCGGGGTGGGGCCGGTGGCGGAGAGCAGGATGCGGCGCGGCGCGCGATCGGCAAGGCCGGGCAGCCGCACGTCCAGCTTCGGGACATCGGCGAGGAAGGTGCCGCGGCCGACCAGGATGCCGTCGTGCCGGGCGCGTTCGAGATGGGCGTGGGCGCGGGCCTGGGGGCCGGTGATCCACTTGCTCTCGCCGGTCGAGAGCGCGATGCGGCCGTCGAGAGAGGTGGCGAGCTTGAGCGTGACGTGCGGGCGGCGCTTGGCGAGACGGGTGAGGAAGCCGGCCATGCTGCGGCGTGCCTCGGCCGCCATCAGGCCCGATTCGACCGCGATGCCAGCCTCTTCCAGCCGGGCGAAGCCGGTGCCGTCGGTGCGGGGATCGGGGTCGCGCAGCGCGGCGACGACGCGGGCGACACCAGCCGCGACCAGCAGGTCGCTGCAGGCCGGGCCGCGCGGCGAGACATGCGCGCAGGGCTCCAGCGTGACATAGGCGGTGGCACCACGCGCAGCCTCGCCGGCGTCCGCCAGCGCCATCGCCTCGGCATGGGGACGCCCGCCCGGCTGGGTCCAGCCGCGGCCGACGATCCGGCCATCGCGCACCAGCACGCAGCCGACATTGGGATTGGGCGCCGTCCGCCCCTTGCCCCGCTCGGCCAGGCCGAGCGCCACCGCCATCCAGCGCGCGTCGTTCAAATCCCGTGCTTCTTCAGCCAGTCGTCATATTTCTTGAACTCGGCCTGGCGCTTTTTCTGCCGCTCGAGGAAGGCCGCTTCCTCTTCCTTGCGCTTGGCCTCGTCGACGCGCTGCTTGGCGCGGATCTCTTCCTCGGTGCGGGTGATCGGCCAGCTGTCGACGTAGATGATGTTCTTCTTGTACGGCACCGGCACGTGCGAATCCTTCACGAACATCACGATGATGCCGAAGGTGATCGCCAGTGCGAGCATCATGAACCAGAGCTCGTGCTTCTTGCGCGTCGCCAGATAGCCGCGAAGGTCGCGCAGTGCCTTGAGCGGCGAGATGTACTTGAGGAAGGTCATCGGTGGCCGAAGATAGGGACGCGGGGGCTCCAGGGCCAGCCCCCGCGTCCACGCCGCTGGGATCGGAGGGCGATCAGCGGGCGTCTTCGATCCGGAAACGGACGGTCATGGTCTTCCAGCTTTGCTCAGGCACACCGCCGCGGGTGGCGGCACGGAAGCGCCATTTGCCGAGCGCCTGGCGTCTGGTGACGGCGAAGAAGGCGTCGCTGGTGGCGCTGACCGGCTCCACCGCCTTCACCCGCCCGTCGGCGCCGATCAGCACGCGCAGGGTGACCAGCCCGTCGCGCTGGGCGCGCATCTCCTGCGCCGGATATTCGGGCTGGAAATCCTGCGCATAGCGCGGATCGGCGGTCGCGCCGATCAGTGCGGGGACGGGCTTGGGCGGATCGATCGTCGTCGTGGGGCCGGGATCGGCCGGCTTCCCGATCGGCGGAAGCGCATCGGGGATCTTCGTCGTGGTTTCGATGCTTGTCGTGCTGTCCGTGTCCACCAGCGGCTTCGGCGCGACCGGCGGCGCGGACGTGCGCGGCTGCACGTTTTCAACCGGCTTCGTCTCGTCCTCCGGCGGGGGCGGCGGACGGTCGCGCACGTCCACCGGGTCCATCACCACCGGCGGGTCCTCGAGCACCACGATATTCGGCGCGGCGAAGATCATCCCCGCGAGGATCGCCCCATTGATGGCAAGCGCGGCCCCGAAGCTGACCGAACGCGGTGCACTGGCATGATAGCGGGTATCGGCATGCATCACCTTGCACTCCTTCTCCAACACCGGTCTCTGAACGCCGGGTGAAAGAGATGGTATAACGTCATATCGTCCTCGTAAAGCATCCGCGGTGCAGCGCTGGCACAGGCGGGGCGTCGATGCCCTCTTTGCGTCACGGAAACGTCGCACTAAAGGGCGCGAGCATCGGGACATCGCGACGCGGCACGGGAGGCCACGCACCAATGAAACTCATGGCCGGCAATTCGAACCTGCCGCTGGCGAGCGCCATCGCCGATTATCTGGAAATTCCGCTCACCCAGGCGAACGTCCGCCGCTTCGCGGATGAAGAGATCTTCGTCGAGATCCTCGAGAATGTCCGCGGCGAGGACGTGTTCGTGCTCCAGTCGACCAGCTATCCGGCGAACGACAACCTCATGGAGCTGCTGATCATGATCGACGCGCTCCGCCGCGCGTCGGCCAAGCGGATCACCGCGGTGCTCCCCTATTTCGGCTATGCCCGCCAGGACCGGAAGCCGGGCCCCCGCACGCCGATCTCGGCCAAGCTGGTCGCCAACCTGATCACCACCGCGGGCGCCAACCGCGTGCTCTCGGTCGACCTCCACGCCGGTCAGATCCAGGGCTTCTTCGACATCCCGACCGACAATCTGTTCGCGGCGCCGGTGATGTCGGCCGACATCCAGACGCGCTTCATCGACAAGCAGTGGATGGTCGTCTCGCCCGACGTCGGCGGCGTGGTGCGCGCGCGCCAGCTCGCCAAGCGGCTCGACAACGCCCCGCTGGCGATCGTCGACAAGCGGCGCGAGCGTCCCGGTGAGTCGGAAGTGATGAACATCATCGGCGAGGTGAAGGGCCGCTTCTGCATCCTGATCGACGACATCGTCGATTCGGCCGGCACGCTGTGCAACGCCGCCGCGGCGCTCAAGGCGGCGGGGGCCGAGGACGTGGTGGCCTATTGTACGCACGGCGTGCTCTCCGGCGCGGCGATGGCGCGCGTCGCCAAGTCCGAGCTGCGCGAGCTGGTGATCACCGATTCGATCGGCAACCACGAGATCGTCGCGGCCGGCGAGAAGGTCCGCCACCTCACCATCGCGCCGCTGATCGCCGAGGCGATCCGCCGCATCGCCGACGAAAGCTCGGTGTCGAGCCTGTTCGACTAATTCTCTCCTAAGCCCCTCCCCTTCAGGGGAGGGGTTGGGGTGGGGCCGAGTCTCACCGAGACCAACGGAGGTTCTGGAATCCCTCCACCCCCAAACCCCTCCTCCAAGGAGGAGGCGTTTAAGAAGCTGCCTTCCCCACTGCCTCCCAGATCAGCGCCCCGCCCACCGCGATCATCAGCACATAGATCGCGGTGTAGAATCGCTCGGGCGACACCCGCCGCACCAGCCACACCCCCGCCAGCGTCGACACCAGCGCCAGCGGGAACAGCGCCGCCGAGGTCAGCAGGTTCGCGGGTGTGAACTGCCCCAGCGCCCAATAGGCCGGCACCTTGATCCAGTTGGTGGCGGCGAAGAAGATCGCCGTCGTCCCCACCAGCCGGTCGCGCGGCAGCCTGCGCGGCAGCACCCAGAGCTGGAAGGGCGGCTGGCCGGCATGGGCGATCTGGCTGGTGAACCCCGACGCGACCCCGAACAGGCTGCCCACCCATTCGGGCCAGCGCGCGGCCATCGCCGGCGTCGACCGGCCGCTCGCCCACAGCCGGTAGATCCCGAACAGGATCGAGATCGCCCCCACCGCCGCCAGCACCAGCACCGGCGAGACGCTCGCGGCGAAGCCATAGCCGAGCGCGATCCCCGCCATCGATCCGGGCAGCATCCAGCCCAGCAGCCGCCAGTCGACGGTGCGGCGGAACGCCCAGACGCTCACCACGTCCTGCAGGATCAGGATCGGCAGCGTGATCGCGGCGGCGCGCACCGGATCGATCGCGAGCGCCAGCAGCGGCAGCGACAGCGCGCCCATGCCGGCGAACCCGCCCTTGGAGAGGCCGAGCAGCAGCACGGCGGGCACGGCGAGCGCATAGAAATGCCAGTCGGTGATCATGCGGCATGCTCTCGCAGGGCGCGTACGGATTGCAAAGCGTCGAGTCCCCTCTACGATTTCCGCATGGGAGAGGATCGTACCGGCCAGATCGCGGTGCTGTTCGTATCGAAGCGCACCGACGACGACGACGCAGGCTATGCCGAGGCGGCGACCGCCATGGACGTGCTCGCCGCGCAGCAGCCCGGCTATCGCGGGGTCGAATCGCAGCGCGGGGACGCGGGCGTCGGCATCACCATCAGCTATTGGGCCGACGACGCCAGCGCGATCGCCTGGCGCGACCATCCCGAGCACGCGGCCATTCGCGCCAAGGGGCGCGAGCGCTGGTACGCATGGTATGAGGTGATCGTCACCCGCGTGGAGCGCGGCTATCGGTGGCGCCGGGCATGAGCCGCGCGATCGATCGCGACTTCGCGCTGCTGTTCGGCGTGATGCTGATGATCGCGGCGGGCAATACCGCCCTGCAATCGATCCTCCCTGCGCTCGGCCGCGAACTGCACGCGCCGGACAGCGCGGTGGCGGCGGTGTTCTCGGTCTCGGCGCTGCTCTGGATGCTCACCGCGCCCTATTGGGCGAATCGATCGGAGCGGGCGGGGCGGCGCAAGATGGTGCTGCTCGGCATCGCCGGGTTCACCGCCTCGCTCGGGCTGTGCGGGCTGTGCCTCGCGCTCGGCATCAACGGCGTGCTGAGCCCCTTCGCCACCTTCGCCGCCTTCGTGGTGGGCCGGATGCTCTATGGCGGCTTCGGATCGGCGGCGCCGCCGGCGGTGCAGGCGATCGTCGCCGCGCGGACCAGCCGCGAGGAGCGCACCAAGGCGCTGACCTTGCTCGCCTCCGCCTTCGGGCTGGGGACGATCCTGGGCCCGGCGGTCGCACCCTATCTGGTGATGGGCCATCTCTGGCCGGGCGGGCCGCTGATCGGGCTGTCGGGCCCCGCCTTCGCCGCGAGCCTGGTTGGGCTCGTGCTGATGGTCGCGGTGCTGCGGCTGCTGCCCGCTACCTCTGGCGCGATCGAGCATGGCGCCGCGCCCAGCTATCCCTCGATCGGCGGGCAGGGTACCGGCGCCAACGTCGCGGCGGCGGTGGGCGAGCATGTGGAGCAGGTCCGCACCTTCGATCCCCGTGTGCGCCCCTGGATGATCGCCGGGCTGGTCACCGGCCATGCCCAGGCGATGACCGGCCAGGCGATCGGCTTCCTGATCATCGACCGGCTGACGCTCGCCCCCGCCGCCGCGCTGGAGCCGACGGGGCTGGTGCTGATGATCGGCGCGGGTGCCTCGCTGCTGGTACAATGGGGGCTCATCCCGCTGCTCGAGCTCAAGCCGCGCGCGCTGATCCTGGCGGGCGCGGCGCTGGGGGCGATCGGCTGCGTCATGACGGCCATGGCGGGGTCGCTGTACGGGATCGCGCTCGGCTATGCGACGATCGCGCTGGGCATGGGTTTCGCACGCCCCGGATTCACCGCCGGTGCCTCGCTCGCGGTGGGGCCGCATGCGCAAGGATCCGTGGCGGGGCGGGTCACCTCGATCAACGGCGCGGCCTTCGTGCTGGGCCCGTCGATCGGCGTGGCGATGTACGAGCTCTGGGGCGCGCTGCCCTATCTCGTCGCCGCGGGCGCGCTGGTGCTGCTGTTCGGCTATGGCTGGATCGCGACGCGCCGGCGCGACCGAGGCTGATTCGCGCGTCGCAGGGACGCCCGTTCGGCACGAGGCGAACTGCCCCGATTGCCGCATGTCACGATGTGGATAGGCCGTTTGGATGCCCCGTGAGGATTCGAACCTCAATTGACGGAGTCAGAGTCCGTAGTCTTACCTTTAGACGACGGGGCACCAGACAGGTCGCGCCAGATAGGGGGATGCGGCGGCCCTGTCAACGCGCAATCGCGCGCTCGCCTTGCGCTGTCATCCTTGCTCGTCTAGCCTCGCATCCAAGCACCGGCCGAGCCGTTCTGGTTCGGTGACGGAAGAAGATAAGTGAGTTGATGATATGGGGGATGGCTCCGCCAGAATGCCCCGCGGGAGGCGCGTTTCCGCCGCCCGCCCTGCGCCGCCGCCGGCCGCGAAAGGGCCGGCACCGCGTTGGCCCGAAGCGCGCCATTATGCCGCGCTGGATCTGGGTACCAATAATTGCCGGCTGCTGATCGCGCGTCCGCAAGGATCGGGCTTCGCGGTGATCGATGCGTTTTCGCGAATCGTCCGCCTGGGCGAGGGGCTGGCGACGACCGGCCGCCTGTCCGACGCGGCGATCGAGCGCACGCTGGCCGCGCTGCGCATCTGCGCGGACAAGCTCAAGCGCCGCAACGTGGCGCTCGCCCGATCGGTGGCGACCCAGGCCTGCCGCCAGGCCGAGAACGGTGCCGAGTTCATCGAGCGCGCCTATCGCGAGACCGGCATCGCGCTCGACATCATCACCGCCGAGGAAGAGGCACGGCTGGCGGTGCTCGGCTGCCACGCGCTGCTCGAGCCTGGGGACGGGCCGGCGCTGGTGTTCGACATCGGCGGCGGCTCGACCGAGCTGGTGCTGGTCGATTCGCACGCGCCGGTCCCGCGTATCCTCGACTGGCACAGCGCGCCCTGGGGCGTGGTGTCGCTCAGCGAGGCGACCGGACAGAGCAAGGCAGTGGACGCCGATGCCCGCGCCGCGGCCTATGCCGACATGCGCGCGCGGGTGCGCGAGAGCTTCGCGCCCTTCGTCGCCCGGCTGCGCCCGCCCAAGGGCACGCCGCGGCTGCTCGGCACCAGCGGCACGGTGACGACGCTGGCCAGCGTCCATCTCGGGCTGGCCTCCTATGATCGCTCGGCGGTCGACGGGCTGATCGTGCCGAGCGCGGCGATGCGCGCGGTGAGCGCGCGAATCGCCGCGATGAGCGTCAAGGAGCGCGCGCAGGTGCCGTGCATCGGCAACGAACGCGCCGATCTCGTCTCGGCCGGCTGCGCGATCCTGGAGACGATCCTCGACATCTGGCCTGCCGAGCGGCTAGGCATCGCCGATCGCGGCATTCGCGAAGGCATCTTGCGGCGGCTGATCGGCGGCGCGCCCCTATAAGGTTGTGAGGAAGTAGCGATGAGCAGGGGCGGTGGCCGCGGCCATGTTCGCGTGCGCACGGCGCGCGGCCGGACGGCGCAATCGACGCGCTGGCTGGAGCGCCAGCTGAACGACCCCTATGTCCGGCGCGCCAAGGCCGAGGGCTATCGCAGCCGCGCGGCGTACAAGCTGACCGAGCTGGACGAGAAGTTCGGGTTCCTGAAGGGGGCCAGGCGGGTGGTCGATCTCGGTGTCGCGCCGGGCGGCTGGACCCAGGTGGTGCGGCGCGTGCTGCCCAAGGCGGCGGTGGTCGGCATCGACCTGCTGCCGGTCGACCCGATCGAGGGCGCGACGCTGCTCCAGATGGACTTCATGGACGATGCCGCGCCCGACCGGCTGATCGAGGCGCTGGGCGGCGCGCCCGACCTGATCCTGTCGGACATGGCGGCAAACACCGTCGGCCATCCGCAGACCGATGCGCTGCGCACCATGGCGCTGGTCGAGACCGCGTTCGATTTCGCGCTCAAGACGCTGGCCCCGGGCGGTGATTTCGTCGCCAAGGTGTTCGCGGGCGGGGCCGATTCGGCGCTGATCGCCGAAATGAAGCGCGCCTTCGCGACGGTGAAGCACGCCAAGCCGCCGGCCAGCCGCAAGGGCTCGGTGGAATGGTATGTCGTGGCGCAGGGGTTCAAGGGACGGGCGGAACCGGCCGGCGAGCCCGAGCAGGAACAGCAATAGCCTATCCTCCCCCTCGAGGGGGAGGGCAATCGCATGTGGCCAAGGACTCCCGTCATCCCGGCGGAAGCCGGGATCCATTGGCGCTGATGCCACGGTTCTTTCCCCCAGCGCACAGGGCAATGGATCCCGGCTTCCGCCGGGATGACGATGGTTTTCGATGCACCGATATCCTTCGGGTTCAAATGCGAGAGCCCTGCCCGCCAGGGGGAGGATACGGTAGCGACGCCCATGCGCCATTCCCACAGCCGTCCGTCCTATGCCGAAGCGCTCGCGCAAAGCGGTGTTCTAACGCGTCTCGCCGCCTTCGACCCGCATGTCGCAGGCACGCCGCCGCTCGGCCTCGACCTGCCTGATAGCGACATCGACATCCTCTGCCATGCCCCCGATCCCCAGGCCTTCGCCGTGGCGCTATGGGAATCCTATCGCGACCGCCCCGGCTTCGCGATGTGGCAATGGCAGGGCAGCGATCGCCCCGTGGTCGCGCGCTTCCATTGCGCCGGCTGGCTGTTCGAGCTGTTCGGCCAGGCCCGTCCCGTTGCCGAGCAGCTCGGCTGGCGGCATTTCGCGATCGAGCGTCGGCTGCTCGCATTGGGCGGCCAACCGCTCCGCACCGTCGTGATGGCGCGCCGGCACGCAGGCGCCAAGACCGAACCCGCCTTCGCGCAGGTGCTGGGGCTCGCGGGCGACCCCTATGCCGCGCTGCTCACGCTCGAGGGGCTCGACGACGACACGCTGCGCGCCCGGATCGGTGCCTGAAACAAAAAGGGCCGGCGTTTCCGCCAGCCCCTTTGTCGGTCGTTCGATTCGAAGGCGATCAGCCCTCGTAGTCGCCGCCCAGATTCTGGTTGCGCGGCGGGGCTGCGGCGGTGAGGCGGAGCGCCTCGGCCTGGGCCTGGATCGAGCCAATCTCGTCGGGCGCATCCTCGTCGTCGACGCGGACGCGCTGCAGGCTCGCCACCACCGCTTCCTGCAGATGGTCCGGGCGCACGGTCTCTTCGGCGATTTCGCGGAGCGCGACGACCGGGTTCTTGTCGCGATCGCGATCGAGGGTCAGGTCGGCACCGCCGGAGATCTGCCGCGCGCGCTGCGCAGCGAACAGCACCAGGTCGAACCGGTTCGGAATCTTGTCGACGCAATCTTCGACAGTGACGCGCGCCATCCTGTTCTTCCTTAGATGTCAGGGCCGGGAAAGACCGGCCAGTTAGGGGCCGAGCCCGCAAATGTCAAGAAAAGCCGCCATGCCTGCGCGAGGGAGCGCGATGCGGCTTCGATCGTTACGCAGGTTCACCTACCGGAGGCTTCCCGCTCGATGGCACCCTATGCCGATCCCGAACCGCTTGCCGAGGGCATGGCCGCCGGGCATGCCCCGATGATGCCGCCGCTCGCCCAGCCCAGCTTTACCGTCGACGGCAACCGGCTGACGCTGCTGCCCGAGGGGCCCGAGCGGATGCGCGCGCTGCTGGCACTGATCGCGAGTGCCGAGCGGACGCTGCGGGTGCTCTATTACATCTATCTCGACGACGCGGCCGGCGCCGCGGTGCGCCAGGCGCTGATCGATGCGGCGGCGCGCGGGGTTCGGGTCTATCTGATCGTCGACGGGCTCGGCAGCGAGCATGCCGAGAGCAACGATTTCTTCGATCCGCTCCACGCCGCGGGCGTCGAGGTATGTCGATTCGTGCCGCGCTGGGGGCGGCGCTATCTGTTGCGCAACCACCAGAAGCTGGCGCTGGCCGACGAGGCGCGGGTGATCGTCGGCGGGTTCAATATCGAATCGAGCTATTTCGGCACCGCCGCCGACCATGCCTGGCGCGACATGGGGTTGCTGGTCGAGGGCCCGGCGGCCGAGCGGCTGACCGGCTATTTCGATTCGCTCGCCGCCTGGGCCAAGCGGCCGCGCGCGACGCTGCGCTCGCTCGGGCGTATGCTGAAGGCGTGGAGCGAGCCCGAGGGCGATACCCGCTGGCTGCTCGGCGGGCCGATGCGGCGGCTGTCGCCCTGGGCGCGGGTGGTGAAGCACGACATGGAGCGGGCGAACCGGCTCGACCTGATCGCCGCCTATTTCGCACCCAGCCCGGCGATGCTGCGCCGGCTCGACAAGGCGGGGCGGCGCGGGCGGGTGCGGCTGGTGCTGCCGTCGAAGCTCGACCATACCGCCGCGATCTGGGCGGCGCGCTTCACCTATGCCGGGCTGCTGCGCAAGCAGGTGGAGATCTACGAATATCAGCCAACCAAGCTGCATACGAAGCTCTATGTGATCGACGACGTCGTCCATATCGGCTCGGCCAATTTCGACATCCGCAGCATGTTCCTGAACCTCGAGCTGATGCTGCGGGTGCAGGACCGGGCCTTCGCCGCGCATGTCCGCGGCTATGTCGATGGCGAGATCGCGCAGTCCGAGCGGATCACGCCCGCGCTCTACAAGGCGCGGACCGGCTGGTGGACGCGGGTGAAGCAGTTTGCCGCCTATTTCGTGATGGCGGTGCTCGACTATAACGTCACGCGGCGGCTGAACTTCGGCGACAAGGGCCCGATGGAGCATTGATCGCGGGGATAGCGGTCTACCCCGCCGTCACTTCCAGCGGCTCGACATCGACCGAGACGTGCATCGCCTGCGCGCCCGAGCCGAGCACGATGCCGTCGATCGGCGCGATGTCGGCATAGTCGCGGCCGATCGCCATGACGATGTGGTCCTCGGCCATCCAGATGCCGTTGGTGGGATCGACGCCCACCCAGCCGAGATCCGGCCCGCACCACAAAAGCACCCAGGCATGGGTCGCGTCGGCGCCGACCAGCCGCGGCTGGCCCGGCGGCGGCAGCGTGCGCAGATAGCCCGAGACATAGGCGGCGGGCAGCCCCGCGGCGCGCAGGCCGGAGAGCATGATCTGGGCGAAATCCTGGCACACGCCGCCGCGCTTCGCGAACGCCTCGTGCGGCGGCGTGTCGACCAAAGTGGCGGTGGGATCGAACGCGAAGTCGCGCTGGATGCGCTGCGCCAGCGCGATGCCGGCCTCGAGAATCCCGCGCTCCGGCTGCAGTTCCTCGGCGCACCAAGCGGCGATGGCGCGGTCGAGCGGGATCAGCGGCGAGGGGAACAGATAGGCGGCGGGTCCCGCGGGCGTGGGATCGCGGCTTGCGCGTGCCCAGGCGGAGACCTGTGCGATGGTCGCGTCGCCGGGCATGGGAAACGGGATCTGGCGGTCGACGCGGACGCGCGCGCTGCTCTCGATCGTCAGGCTGCTGGCCGCATGCTCCACCACCAGCCGCACGACATTGGCGAGCCCGGCCTCGGCGCGCGCCGGATAGGTGCGGCCGCCGGGCTGCACGCTCAGCGCATATTCCTCGATCATCTGGCCGGACCAGAGGATCGGCTTCAGTCGCAGGTTGCAACGCGCGAAGGCGACCGGCTGGGCATAGTCGAACCGCGTCACATGGCGGATGCGGTAGAGCATCATGCGAGGACGAGCCCCGCCGCGCGCAGCGGCTCGGCGCCGTGGAGGAAATAGCGGCGGGCGATCGCCTCGGAGAGGCTCCACAGCCGCGCCTGGAGATCGGCGAGCCAGGCATCGTCGATCGCGGTGGCGCGGGCGGTGACCAGGGTCGCGGCGATGCTGCGCGCCTGTTCCTGCTGCGCCTCGGCCAAACCGTCGTCCGACAGTACCGGCAGCGCATTGAGGTGCGTCGAGAGCGCCGCCGCCTGGAAGGCCAGCCCACGCGGATTGCCGGGATCGAGCGCAAGCAGGTCGAGCACCGGCACCCGGGCGATGCCGGTCAGATAGCGCTGGCGATAGCTGATCTGGCTGTCGGCGAGGTCGAGCAGGGTCGAAAGATCGTCCGCCGTTGCTTGCGGGCCGCCGAGTGCACGGAGAAAGCCGATCGTCGCCAGCGCGCGCTCGATGCGGCGGCCGAGATCGTGGAAGCGCCACGCATCGGTGCGGCCCATATGCTCGCCCGCCTGCCCCGCCAGCGCCGAATAGCGGCGCTGCAGCGATCCGGCGCGGTCGAGCAGCACGCCGCGCTCGGGGAAGGGCGCGTCGAGCAGGCGGATCATGTCGGCCGAGAGCCGGTCGCGCGAGACCGCGCCGATCGCGCGCGCCTGGCAATTGATCGCGCGGACGCTGGTCCAGCCCTCGGTCGATTCGAGCGCGGTGCGGGCGAGCTGGGTGAGGTCCTGCCGCTTGAGGCCGCGCGGGGCGGGGGCGGCACCCGCGCCCACCACCAGCTGGGCGAGGCGATCCACCGTCTCCGCCGAGAGCGCCGCGCCGGTATCCGCGCTGATCGAATGGCCGAGCAGCACGCGCAGCACCGACAGCAACGCCTCGCCGCGTTCCAGATAGCGGCCGAGCCAGAACATGTTGTCCGCCACCCGGCTGGGCAGCGTGCCGGGGTTGCGGCGCAGCTGGGTCGAATCGCCCGAGGGGAGCAGCGACACCGGCGCCACCGGATCGGGCCCGTGGATGCACACGTCGGCCGACCAGCTCCCCTCGCCCATCACGGCGGCGCGGGCATCGGCATGTTCGCCGATTCGCGCGAAGCCGCCGGGCAGCACCGTCCAGTTGCCCGCCGCATCGCGCGCGGCGAAGACGCGCAGCGTGAAGGGGCGGGGCGCCAGCCGGTCCTCGGCGACGAAGGGCATGGTCGAGAGGCAGACGACTTCCTGCCCGACATAATCCTGCGGCCGGCGGGTCATATCGTCGCGGAGCGCCGCGCGGGCGGCCTCGTTCAGATGCGCGCCGAGCACCGCCTTGCCCTCCGGCAGGCCGAGCGGCGGGGTGCCGAAGGCGGGGGCGACGACCATCTGGTCGAGATTGGCCGCGACATGCGCCGCCTCGGCCGATTGCCCGCACCACCAGGTGGCGATGTTGGGCAGGCGCAGCGGTTCGCCGAGCAGGAGCTCGCTGAGCCGCGGCAGGAAGGCGGCGAAGGCGGGCGCCTCGAGCAGGCCGGCGCCCGGCGCATTGGCGATCACCACATTGCCCGCCACCGTCGCGTCGATCAGCCCGGCGACGCCGATCTTCGAATGCGAATCGAGCGCGAGCGGATCAAGATAGCGGGGATCGAACCGGTGCCACAGCGCATCCACCCGCTTCAGCCCGGCAATCGTGCGGACATAGACGCGGTCGTCGAGCACCGCGAGATCGGCGCCCTCGACCAGCAGGAAGCCGAGATAGCGGGCGAGATGCGCCTGCTCGGCATAGCTGGCGGTGAAGCGGCCGGGGGTGAGCAGCGCCATGCGCGGCTCGGCGCGGCGGCAGGCGGCGGCGATGCCGTCGCGGAAGGCGGCGAAGAAGGGAGCGTGGCGCTCGATGTTGAGCCGGCCCTGCAGGCCCCCCAGCGTCCGCGCCATCGCGAGGCGATTCTCCAGCGCATAGCCGGCGCCGGCGGGCGCGCGGAGATGGTCGGCGAGCACCCGCCAATGCCCGTCCGGGCTGCGGCACAGGTCGAACGCGACGAAGTGCAGATGATGCCCGCCGGGCGGAGTCAGGTGGGTCAGCGGGCGGAGGAAGAATGGGCTGCCGGTGAGCAGCGCGGCGGGCAGGTTGCCATTGGCGATCAGCTGGTTCGGGCCGTACAGGTCCTGGAGCAGCCGCTCCATCAGCTCGGCGCGCTGGGCGACGCCGGCCGCGATGCCGCGCCATGCCTGCTGCTCGATCAGCAGCGGCACGGGGGATAGCGGCCAGGGGCGCTCGTCGCCCTCGTCGCCGATCCGGTAGCCGGTGCCGATATCCTCGGCATGGCGATGCGCGCGTTCGCGGGCGATCGTCAGCCCGTCGCCGGAAAGCCCCGCCAGTTCCTCGAACAGCGCGCTCCAGGGCGCGCCGGATTTCGCGCACAGCACGTCGCCGGCGGGTGCATGGCCGCAATAGTCGGCGATCCAACGATCGGCGATCGTGCCCGCATCGAACAATCCCGCCTCGGCAAGGCTGGCCACAGCTGCTTCCCTTTCTCGGCCGCGGTGATGGGCGAAACGATGGTGCCATGCAACACGGGAGATATGCGGGACTGTCTCAGCCGAGCTTGGCGAGCGCCTCGTCCAGGGTACACAACCCGGCAATGCCGCGTGCGTTGCACCCGGGCACGCGAAGAATCCGGTCGTGCGGGCCTTTGGGACCGAGCGGTGCCGCGGTGCGGAGCTGCTCCAGCGTCTGCGCGCGGTAGCGGAGGCGGACATAGCGCTTGCCGGCGCGGTCGTGCAGCCGCTCCAGCACCAGCGCGCCGCCGGGCACGGGATCGTCGGCGGCGAAGCCGGGGACCTGCCAGTGCACGTCGAACAGCCCGCCGAGATTGGCGATGTTGGTGTCGTGGCCGGAGATCATCGTCACCCGCGGACCGCTGTCGGCGAGCCCTGCGCGGACGATCGCCGCCAACCCGGCGAAATTCGCCGCCGCGATCGGCCTCGGCCGGGCGAGGATGCGGAATTCGAGCGCGTGGAATGCGCCCAATGCGGTCACGTCCGCCAGCGTCGCGCGGCCCCAGCCGATCTGTGCCAGCTTCATGCCCTCTGCCGCCTCGAGCAGCAGGATCTGCGCGGCGGTGGAGGCGCGGTCGATCGCGCCGGTCAGCTTGGGGCGCTTGTCGGCGCGGGCGGGGGCGAGGCCGGTGGGCGTGCCGGAGACGCCGCAACCGGGACGCGGCGTGCCGCACAGGATGATGTCGATCCGCGCCAGCAGCGGCCGGTAGCGCGCATCGAGCGCGGCGAACCCGCCGGGACCGACTTCGGCCGCCACCGCCGCATCGGCCTTGGCGGGATCGAGCGGTGCCTTGCCCGATTCGATCGCATTGAAGCGCGGGTCCGGCACGTCCTGCGCATAGTGGTCGATGGCGAGGGCGCAGCCGGGCGCGAGCGTCGCCGCCCAGGCCTTGGCGGTTTCGATCGTCCGCTGGTCGCTATCGGCGACGATGCGGATCGCGGCCGGAGCCGGGCAGCCCCTGGCCGGGAGCAGGCTGCGGGCGCGCAAGCCGGTACCGTCCGCCGCGCCGAGCCGCGCCACTGCCGCCGCGCCGTTCGGCGTGAGCCAGCCCGGCTTGGTCGGCCAGTCGGGCCAGCGCTCGGGCGTCACTTCGGGCGGCATCGCCGGGGCCTTGGTGGGCGGACGCACGCCGTGCCGCATCAGCAGCACGACGCGGTCCACCACCAACGGATCGGCAGGGCGGGTGCCGGCGACGGCCGGGGAACCGAGGGCGAGGGCGAGCCCCAATCCGATCCGCAGTTTCATCGTCCGGTCTTCCCTTAGAAGTGGATCTGCACGCCGCCGCGCAGCTGCGTGCCGTAGCGCTCGCGCTCCACCAGCAGGTTCTTGGTGCCGATGTAGCGCCGCCACGGCGCATCGGTGAGGTTGATCGCATCGCCGAACAGTGTGAACTGCGGCGTCACCTGATAGCCCAAATGCACATCGAGCTGGCCGTTGCCGTCGGTGTACTGGTCGGCGGCCGCGGTGCTCGCGATCGTGTCGAGATAGGAGGAGCGGTAGTTGAACGCGACGCGCGCATTCAGCCCGTATTTCTCGAAGAAGATCTGCGCATTGCCGACATTCTTCGATTGATAGGCCAGCGGCACGTCGCCCGCGCGGATCGCGCCGGCATTGGCATGGCCCCAGACATGGGTGAAGTTGGCCGAAACGCCGAAGCCGCTCAGCACGCCCGGCAGGAAGGTGAACTGTACCTGCACGTTACCCTCGACACCGGTCACCTGCTCCGAGTCCGCATTGAGCAGGCTGGTGACGTTCGCTGTCGCATAGGTGACGTTGGCGGCGGTGACGTTGGTCTGGCGGCTGGTGTTGCTGTAGATCGGGTTGTCGATCTGCTTGTGGAAGAAGCCGGCCGACAGGATCGACCCCGGGGCCGGATAATATTCCAGCGCCGCGTCGTAGTTCACCGCGCGATAGGGCTTGAGGCCGGGGTTGCCGAGCGAGAGCGCCGCCACCGCCGGGTCGCTGGTGTCGACCAGTACATAGGGCGCCAGATTGGCATAGTTGGGCCGACCGATCGAGGTGGTCACCGCCCCGCGCAGCAGCAGGTTGCGGGCAAGCGCATACTTGGCGTTCACGCCGGGGAACACGTCCGTATAGCGGGTATGGCCGAAGCTGTTGTAGCCGTCGGTCCGCGTCGAGGCGGCGTTGACCAGCTTGGCCTTCACGTCGTCCTCGGTATGCTCGACCCGCACGCCCGGCACCACCGTGAGCCCGCCGAAGGTGAGCGTCGCCATCACATAGCCCGCGGCGATCTTTTCCTTCACCGCGAAATCGTTGGCGAGCGTGTCGCTGATCGTGCCGCTCTTGTCGATCGCCGCCGCATTCGGGTTGGCGTCGAGATACGCCTTGGCCGCGTCATAGTTGATCCGCGTGCCGAAGCCGAACATGCCGTCGTAGAAATCGTTCTCGCCCGGATAGCCGACTGGGTTGGCCAGCGTCCATTTCGCGCTGCCGGCCTTGTAATTCGTCTTGTTCTGATCGTTGACCTTCTCGCGGCTGAGATATTTGCCGCCGAGCTTGAAGGTCGAGCCATCGCCGATTTCGAGGCCGTGGGTATAGTCGAACCGGCCCTGCCACAGCGCCTCGTACGTGCTGCGCTGGTCGAAATTGACCTTGCTGTAGGTGAACAGCGAGGGGTTCGCGAACGCCGCCGTGGTCGGTGCCAGCGTGTAGGGGTAGGTCGACGGATCATAGTTGAGCGTCAGCGCGCCCTTGGCGGTGGTGAAGGTGAACTCGCTGCGCAGCGGGTCCTTCTTCTCGGCGCGGGTCCAGTTGCCCGAGGCTTCCAGCGTGCCGCCGGCGACTTCGCCGAATTCGCCGCCCAGCGTCACCGACTTGGTATTGTCGTCCTCGTTGCGGCGGCGGACCAGGATGGTGCCGGTGCCCTTGAGCGTCGTGCCGAAACTGGTGATCGCGATCCGGTTCTGGTCGCGGGTCTCGTGGTCCTGGAACTTCGAATAGCTGGAGCGCAGGTACAGCTTCACCGTGTCGCTGGCATGCCAGTCGAAATTGCCGACCACGCCCAGCCGCTTGCGGGTGAGGTTGTATTCGCGCAGGCCGTTGCCGTCGGGCACGCCGGCGGCGTTGAAGGCGGTCGAGCCCTGATAGTTCTCGCTCTGGATCGGCCGCTCCGAATAGTTGACCGAGACCACCGCGCCGAACTGCTGCTGCGCGCCGAAGCGGCCGCCCAGGGTTGCGTCGAGCTCGTACGGCACCTTGTGGTTGAGCGAATACCAGCCCTGCGCGGCGCGTGCGTCGAGGAAGAAGGGCCTCACGCTGTCGAAGCCGGTGCGGGTGCGGATCGCGACTTCGCCGGCGATGGCATTGGCGTCCTGGCTGGCGAGCAGCGACTTGGTGACCGCGATCGACTGGATCATCGCCGAGGGCAGGTCGTCCAGCTTCACCTGGCGGCCGGCGGGCTCGGGCGCGGGCAGCGTCTGGCCGTTGAGCGTGACGTTGAGCAGGCTGGGATCGATGCCGCGGACGATCGCATAGCGGCCCTCGCCCTGGTCGTTGGCGACCGACAGGCCGGGCAGGCGCTTGATCGCCTCGGCGACATTCTGGTCGGGCAGCTTGCCCACGTCATTGGCGTGGAGCGTCTCGATCACATTGTCGGCGGCGCGCTTCTCGGCGACGGCTTCGCGCTGCGAGGCGCGGAAGCCGGTGACGACGATGTCCGCCGGCACCTCGACCGTGTCCGGCTCGGCCTGGCTAACCTTCGCGCGGTACTCGCCGGGAACGATGACGTAGCGATTCGCGCCGGTGCTGATCGCGATCAGGCCGGTCTTGGCCAGCATGCGCTCCAGCGCATCGCTAACAGGCAGCTTGCCGGTCACGGCGTTGGTGCGGTGGCCTGCGCCCACATTGTTGGCCACGATGATCTGCACGCCGCTTTGGCGGGCGAACTGCTGCACCGCGCGGGTCACCTCCTGCGCGGGAATGTTGAAGCTCCGCTCCTGCGCCAGCGCCGGCTGGGCGAGCGTGCTCACCGCCACGACTGCCGTCGCGCCGAGCCAGCGATTCTTCGAGATCATGTCTTCCACCCCAAGGCGCCGGAATGGCGCGGTTCTCATGGGCCCGACGGTGGGGGCGGCGATTTCCTTATCGCGGAGCCGGTTTTTTTTGGGGCGTGCCGATCAGGATCGCATCCGGGCCGATGCGGGCGCGGGTGCCGAGACCGAGGGCGGCGGTCTGGGCGAAGCCGGCGGGATCGTCGATGCGGAAGGCGCCGTACAGCTTCTCGCGGGCGAGCGCCGGGTTGGCGAGCGCGATCTGCAGCTGGTTGTGACGGTTGAGCTCGGCGATGGCCTCGCCCAATGTCTCGCCGTCGAGATCGAGCCGCCCGCTGGTCCAGCCGAGCGCGCGCTCGATGCGGGGGGCGTCGACATGCTCGACCTTTGCAGGCGTGCCGCCGTCGATCGCGAAGCGCGCACGCTGGCCCGCGGCGAGGCGCAGCGTGCGACCGGCTGCGGCGACCTCGACCACGCCTTCGCTCACCAGTACCTCCACGGTGCCGCCGTCGCGGTCGGCTTCGACCTGGAAGATCGTGCCGATATCGGTGATCGTCACGTCGCCGACGGTGACGCGGAACGGCGCGGCGGCGTCGTGGCGGACGCGGAACAGCGCCTTGCCGTCGTTGAGCGCGACGGTGCGGGCGGTGCTGCCGATGCGGGTGACGAGGTCGCTGCGCGCATCGACCGCGAGCGAGGAGCCGTCGTGCAGCGCCACCGATCGCACCTCGCCGATGCCGGTGCGGATCGCCTCGCCGCGCGCGGGCAGCAGCAGCGCGGCGGCGGCGAGCGCGGCGGCGAGGGTAGCACTCGCCCCGCCCAGCCACCAGAATCGGCGGGAGCGTCCTGGATCTTCCGCGACCAGGGTTTCCGGCACCGCGCCCCCCAGCATCACCAGCGTGGCCTGCGCGCGGAGCAGGGCGCCGGCATGCGCGGGATCCGCGGCCAGCCAGCGATCGAGGCCGGCGGGTGCGATGTCGGGCGATGCGTCGATACGGGCCGCCCAGCGGGCAGCCTCGTCTTCAAGCCGGGATGCGGTGTCGCCGCGATTCGCCAACGCCCAATGCTTCCTTCTCGAACCCTTCGGTCCGTACCGCGCGCTGGATGCTCCGCAGCGCCTTCTGCACATCGTTCTCGACGATGCTTTCACTCACCCCAAGCCGCCGCGCAATCTCTCTTTGCGGGAGCCCCTCGATCCGCTTGAGCGTGAAGATGGTGCGGCACCTCTCGGGGAGGTCGGCGAGCAATCGCTCCACCATCCGCACCTGCTCGCGCGCCGCCACCGCCGCTTCCACGCCCAGTTCCTCTGCCTCGACGAGCCACTGAGCGATTTCCGTAACTTCCTCGAATCGCACTACGCGCGCGCGGCGCAGCTGGTCGCGCCAGAGGTTCTTCACCACCTGCATGAAATAGGCGCCCGGCCGATCAACATGGGCGATGCTGTTCATCGCGGCGAAGCGGCAATAGGCTTCCTGGATCAGATCGTCGATATCCGCCTCGGCGACGCCGGCACGGCGCAGCGCACCGCGCACCTGCGGCTCCTGCGGCACCACGTGCAGCGCCACCCAGCGAATGATCTCGGACGAAGCTGTGCGCACGAACCCGCCTTCCCGCAGGCCCTGCTAGGCCGGTCGTGCGAAAGTCTCGTGACGAAGCGGTTACAGATCGGGGAGCGTCTGGTCGGCCGTGCCCCAGCCCCGCAGCGCCCGGCTGCCCGCGCGCTCGATCAGCGTCGCGGCGTCCTGGATGGTGAAGGCATGGGCGCTGTCGATGGATCTGAGCTCGGTCCAAGTGACGGGGGTGGCGACGGGTGCGTTGGCCCGGGCGCGGGCGACATAGGGGAGCACCGCGGTCGATCCGCGCTGGTTGCGCAGATAGTCGATGAAGATGCGCCCCGTCCGGCTCGCCTTTTTCAGATTGGCGGTGAAGCGCTCGGGCTCGGCCTGGGCGAGCGCGCGGGCGAAGCGCTCGCAGAAGCTCTTGGCGGCCGGCCACTCGGCCTGCGGCACCAGCGGCACCACCACGTGCACGCCCTTGCCGCCGGACAGCATCGGCCAGCTGGTCAGCCCGATCTCGGCGAGCTGCTCCTTCAGATAGTCCGCCGCCTTCTTCACCACCTCGAAATCGAGGCCCTCGTCGGGATCGAGATCGAACACCAGCCGGTCGGGTTTCTCGACATCGGCGATGCGCGAGCCCCAGCCATGGAACTCGATCGTCCCCATCTGCACGCAGGCGAGCATGCCGTCGGCATCGGAGACGTAGAGATAGGGTTCGGTCGAGCCGTCCTTCTCGCGGATCTCGACATGATGAACCTGCTCGCCGAAGCTGCCGGCATCATGCTTCTGGAAGAAGCATTGCTTGGCGCGGCCCTGGGGGCAGCGGACCAGGCTGATCGGGCGATCGGCGAGCCAGGGCAGCGCGATCGGCGCGACCGCGGCGTAATAGTCGGCGAGGTCGCCCTTGGTGAGCTTCGATTCGGGGAAGATCACGCGGTCGCGGCTGCTGATCTTGATCGAGGAGGGCGCGGTGTCGGGGAGCGCGGCCGGCTCTTCCGCGACGACCGTGTCGGCGGCCTTGTCCTCGCGCAGGCCGAGAAAGCTCGCGTGGCGGACGACCTTATCGGCGGTGAACCCGGCGAAGGCGATTTCGGCGACCAGCTCGGGCTTCACCCAATGCGCGCCGCGCGCTTCAGGGCGGGGGACCTTCGCTGCGGGCTTATCGGTGGCGAGCGCGTCGAGGCGTTCGCGCACCGAGAGTAGCGTCTCGGTGTTGAACCCCGTGCCCACCTTGCCGGCATAGACCAACCCCTCCGGTCCGTTCAGCCCGAGCAGCAGCGACTTGAAGCCACGACCCTTCGCGCTGGAGGCGCTCCAGCCGAGGATCACGAATTCCTGGCGGTGCGTGCACTTGATCTTGAGCCACGCCTTGCTGCGGGTGCCGCGATAGGGCGCATCGGCGCGCTTCGAGACCACGCCTTCGAAGCCTTCGCGGCACATGCTCTCGAACAGCTTTTCGCCCTGGCCGATAATGTGTTCGGAGAAGCGGATGCGATCGTCGGCGCCGTCGAGCAGTGCGCGCAGCCGTTCCTTGCGGTCGATCTGGGGGAGGGCGGTCAGGTCCTCGCCGCCCTCGGCGAGCAGATCGAAGGCGAAGCAGAGCAGCCCCTCGCCGCCTGTGGAGATCGCCTCCTGCAGCGTGGAGAAATCGGGCTTGTCGCCTTTCATCGCGACGATCTCGCCGTCGATCAGCGCGCCGGGCGGCAGGGTCGCGGCGGCTTCGGCGATGCCGGGGAATTTTTCGGTCCAATCGAGGCCCGAGCGGGTGTAGATCTTGGGCCCGCCGCTGCCCGTCGCGATCAGCGCGCGGTAGCCGTCATATTTGATCTCGTGGAGCCACTGGTTGCCGGTGGGCACGGTATCGACCAGCGTGGCGAGCTGGGGTTGCTGGAACGGTGGGGCCTTCGATCCTTTACGGGAAGTGCGTTTCGCTTTCGCTCCCCTCCCGCTTGCGGGAGGGGCTGGGTTAGGGGCTGATGTGGAAGAAGCGCTGCTAGATTTCAGCCCCTCCCCCGACCCCTCCCGTAAGCGGGAGGGGAGCGCGCGGGGAGAGCGCTTCCCCTTGCTAGAGGGAGGCTTCTTCCCCTCGGCGATCTCCTGCATCGTCCGCCCGGTGGTGACGCTGGTCAGCCCCGTCTCGACCAACTCGTCCGTGGCCCCGGCAAACTCGTCATCGATCTTGCGGAGCAGCCAGTTCTCGGCCTTCTCCTTGCCGCGCGGCTTGAGGCGGATCAGCAGCCATTCGCCCTGCATCCGCTCCCCGTGGAGGACGAAGTGGAGATGGCCTTTCGCAAGATCCTTGGCGCTCTTGCCCGGAATCGGCTCCCAGGTGCCGCTGTCCCACAGCATCACCGTGCCGCCGCCATATTCGCCCTTGGGAATGGTCCCCTCGAAATCGGCATAGGAGAGCGGATGGTCCTCGGTGCGCACCGCGAGCCGCTTCTCGTCGGGGTCGAGGCTGGGCCCGCGCGTCACCGCCCAGCTCTTGAGCACCCCGTCCACCTCCAGCCGGAAGTCCCAGTGAAGTCGGGTCGCATCGTGCTTCTGGACGATGAAGCGGTTGCCGCCGGTCTTCGCCACCGTGCCGGCGGGCTCCGCCGTCTTGGCGAAGTCGCGCTTGGCGTTGTAGCGGGCGAGGCTGTCGGCGTCAGGCACGCTTCTTCGCCGCCGGCTTCTTGGGCGCTGCCTTCTTCGCCGGTGCTTTGGCCTTGGGTGCCGCCTTGGCGTCGCCGGTGTTCAGCGATTTCTTCAGCGCCGCCATCAGGTCGACGACGTTCGATCCGCGGCTCTCCGG
The DNA here is from genome assembly GCF_003950455.1 of Sphingomonas sp. ABOLE. Lineage (NCBI taxonomy): Bacteria > Pseudomonadati > Pseudomonadota > Alphaproteobacteria > Sphingomonadales > Sphingomonadaceae > Sphingomonas > Sphingomonas sp. ABOLE. The sequence goes on along the minus strand of NZ_QQWY01000002.1, from coordinate 48,902 downwards.
CTTGTCCGGATCCTCCAGGATCTTGGCGCCCTTGGCCTTTTTCTTCTTCTCGATCAGCTCCCGCAGCGCGTCGACATAGCGGTCGTGGAAACCCTTCGGATCGAACTTGCGCGCCTTCTTCTCGATCAGCGTCTGGGCGAGGTCGAGCAACTCGGGGTCCGGCTCGCTATCCGGGATTTCGCGGAAATAGCCCTGCGCCTTCTGCACCTCGTCGGCGTAGCGCAGCGTCTCGAGGATCATGCCGCGCCCGCAGGGCTTGAGGCTCACGACATATTCGCGGCCGCGCATCGCCAGCTGGCCCAGGCCCACCTTGCGCGCCCGCCGCAGTGCTTCGCGCAGCACGATGAACGCCTCCTCGGCGAGGTCGTCGGCGGGCACGACGAAATAGGGCCGTTCGTAATAGAGCACGTCGATCTCGTCGGCATCGACGAACTGGGTCAGCTCCAGCGTCTTGCGCGATTCGAGCTTCACCGCGTCGATCTCGTCCTGCTCGAGCAGGACATATTCGCCCTTCTCGATCTCATAGCCCTTGACGATCTCGTCGGGCTCGACCGCGCCGACGCCGGGCGCGACCTTCTCATACTTGATCCGCTGGCCGCTCGGCTCATGGATCTGGTGGAACGCGATCTGCGCGCCGGATTTGGTGGCAGTGTAGATCTCGACGGGAATCGAAACGAGGGCCAGCCGTATCTGTCCCTGCCAATAGGCGCGCGCGGCCATGCGGAAGTCTCCTCGTTGCAGGCCCGATTCAATTCCCCAAAGTCCGTCATGTTCCGCCCATCGCAACGGCGGCGTTTAGGCTGTAGAGGCAGACCCCATGAGCACCGACCCCTTCGCGCTTTTCCACACCTGGTACACCGAGGCGCGTACCACCGAGATCAACGATTCCAACGCGATGGCGCTGGCCACGGCGGATGCCGAGGGGCGCCCCTCGGTCCGGATGGTGCTGCTCAAGGGCTATGACGAGCGCGGCTTCGTCTTCTACACCAACCGCGAGAGCCGCAAGGCCGGCGACCTTGCCGCCAACGGCCATGTCGCGCTGCTCTTCCACTGGAAGTCGCTGCGCCGCCAGATCCGCATCGAGGGGCCGATCGCCTTCGCCAGCGACGCGGAGTCCGACGCCTATTTCGCCAGCCGCAGCCGCGATTCGCAGCTCGGCGCCTGGGCCTCGGACCAGTCGCGCCCGCTCGATAGCCGCGCCACCTTCGAGGATCGCTTCGCCGAGGTGCAGGCGCGCTTCGAGGGGCAGCCGGTGCCGCGCCCGCCGCACTGGGGCGGCTATCGCGTCACGCCCGAGCGAATCGAATTCTGGCTCGACCGCGAACATCGCCTGCACGAGCGCCGCGTGTTCACGCGTACCGGCGACGGCTGGAGCGAGGGCATGCTCTACCCATGAGCAACCTCGCCCGCCGCGCGGCGATCGCCAGCGTGTGCAGCGCGCTCTTCCTCGGCGCGCTCAAATCCTATGCGGCGGTGAAGACGGGGTCGGTGGCGGTGCTGGCCAGCCTCGCCGATTCGGGGCTTGATCTCGTCGCCTCGCTGGTGACGCTGGGCGGGGTGCATTGGGCGTCGCAGCCGGCGGACGACGAGCACCGCTTCGGCCATGGCAAGGCGGAGGCGCTGGCGGCGCTGTTCCAGGTGGTCATCATCGCCATCTCGGGCTTCGCCATCCTGCTGCGCGCCGTGCAGCGGCTGCTCCAGAACCAGGTCAGCGCCGATCCCGAGGCGGGCATCGTCGTGTCCGTGATCGCGATCCTGGTGACGCTCGCGCTCACCCAATATCAGCGCTGGGTCGTCCGGCAGACCGGCTCGATCGCGATCACCACCGACAGCATCCATTACAGTTCGGACCTGTTCCTCAACGCCGCCGTGATCGGCGCGCTCGTGCTGGAAAGCTATGCCGGGATTGCCGGCGCCGATCCGGTGTTCGGCATCGCCATCGCGCTGTGGCTGCTCTGGGGCGCGTGGCGTGCCTCGGTCGCGGCGATCGACCAGCTGATGGACCGCGAATGGCCCGAGGAGAAGCGCCGTCGTTTCGTCGAGATCGCGGCCACGCATCCCGAGCTCAAGAGCCTCCACGACCTGCGCACCCGTACCAGCGGCAACCGCGATTTCGTCCAGTTCCACGTCGCGATGCGCGCCTGCATGACGATCGCCGAAGCGCATGATGTGGTGGAGCGGCTGGAAGCTGCGCTGGGCGAGGCGTTTCCGGATACCGAAATCCTGATCCATGTCGATCCGGACGGTCATGTCGACGAGCCCGACAACGCGATGGCGGAGACGAACCTGCTCGATGACAACGGCGCCCAAACCATCGGACAGTAACAACCGGCCCCCGGGCTTCCTATCTGTGCGGCCCAATGCCCAAGGAGTCGCCGTCTTGCATGCCCCCCAACCCACCGCCCGGCTCGGCCGCGGCCTGACCTTCGCCATGGCGGCGGCGGCGGGCATTGCGGTTGCCAATATCTATTACAACCAGCCGCTGCTGGGCATCATCGAGCGCGACCTGCCGGGCCAACCTGCGGGGCTCGTGCCGACGGCGACGCAGCTCGGCTACGCGGCCGGCCTGTTCCTGCTCGTGCCACTGGGCGACCTGCACGAGCGCAAGCGGCTGATCATACTCCAGTTCCTGGTGCTGGCGGCGGCGCTGGTCGCAGCGGCGCTGGCGCCCAATGCCTGGATGCTGATCGGCGCCTCGCTGCTGGTGGGTGCCGCGGCGAGCGTGGCGCAGCAGATCGTGCCCTTTGCCGCGCATCTCGCCGATCCGGCACGGCGCGGGCAGACGGTGGGCACGGTGATGGCCGGGCTGCTCTGCGGCATCCTGCTCAGCCGGACGCTGTCGGGCTTCGTCGGCACGCATTGGGGCTGGCGCGAGATGTTCTGGCTCGGCGTGCCGCTGGCGCTGGGTACCGCGGCCGTGATGGCGTGGCGGCTACCGCGCAGCGAGCCCGAAGCGACGCTCGGCTATGGCGCGCTGCTCGGGTCGCTTGGAAGCCTGTGGCGCGAGTTTCCCGCGCTGCGGCTGGCGGCGATCACCCAGGCGCTGCTGTTCGCCGGCTTTACCGCCTTCTGGACGATTCTGGCGGTCTACCTGCAGACGCCGCGCTTCAGCCTCGGCGCAGACGTTGCGGGGCTGTTCGGCGTCGTCGGTGCGGCGGGAATCCTGGGCGCGCCGCTCGCCGGCCGGATCGCCGACAAGCGCGGTCCGCACCTTGTGGTGCTGATCGGCGCGCTGCTCGCGGTGGCAAGCTGGCTGCTGTTCGGGCTGTGGGCCGGCATCGCCGCGCTGGTGATCGGCGTCGTCGTGCTCGATTTCGCGGTGCAGAGTGCGCTCGTTTCCAACCAGCACATCATCTTCGCGCTGCGGCCCGAGGCGCGGGCGCGGCTCAACACCGTGCTGATGGGGTCGATGTTCCTCGGCGCGTCCGCGGGCTCGGCGACGGCGACGTTCGCCTGGGAAACGGGCGGCTGGACCGGGGTCGCGCTGCTCGGCGGCGGACTGTCGCTTGCTGCTGCACTGCTCCAGGTCATGAATCGTCAAAAGCGCTGAGCCCGCGGGGAACAGCGGCCGCTGCGTGTCGTTAGCCTGAGCATCAGGAGAAGCGTCATGCCCGATCCGGACGACCATACCCGCACCCAGCCGCGCACCAATCTCTCGACCGAACCCGGCGAGAAGGGCGATACCGGCGGCACCGGCACCCAGCCACGGCCCAACATCTCGACCGAGCATCAGCAGGAAGGCGATGCACGTCATCCCGGCGACACGCTTGACCGCGGCCAGACCGACCGCTGAGGCGTACCGAAGGGGAAGACCGTGGAAGAACCCGAAACGGGCGCCACCGCACCTGCGCGCGACCAGGGCGGGGCCGCTGCGGCGCTGCTGATCATCGACATGATCAACAACTTTGACTTCGAGGGCGGCGAGGAACTGCGCGCGCGTGCCGAGGCAATCGCTGGCCCGATCCTCCAGCTGCGCGACGCGTTCGATGCTGCCGATCTGCCGACGGTCTACGTCAACGACAATTTCGGCGAATGGCATTCGGAAAAGTCGCGGCTGATCGAACAGGCGTTCGACGGCGCGCCCGACAGGCTGGCGAAGCTCAAGCCGCGCGACTGCGACTATTTCGTGCTCAAGCCCCAATTCTCCGGCTTCTACGCGACCAACCTGCCGGTGCTGCTGCCCAAGCTGGGCGCGCGGCGGCTGGTGCTGACCGGGGTTGCGACCGACATCTGCGTGCTGTTCACCGCGGGCGACGCGCACATGCGCGACTATGCGCTGTGGGTGCCCGAGGACGCGGTAGCGACGCAGGATGACGATCGTGGCCGCTGGGCGCTGGAGATCATCGCCCAGAGCATGGGCGCCGACATTGCTGCCACCCACGCCCGGTCGCCCGACGAATGGCTCGCCGAGGCGGAGCATGCCTGAACGCGGCGCGCGTCTTCTCCCGCTGCTGCTGTTGCTCAGCGGCTGCAGCGGCGCGAGCATCCTCCGTCCGGGCGGACCGATCGGGGCGAACAATCGAACGATCCTGCTCGATTCGCTGGTGATCATGCTGGCGATCGTCATCCCCACGATGATCGCCACGCTGGTCTTCGCCTGGCGGTTCCGCGCCGGCAACGGCAAGGCGAAGTATCGGCCGGAGTTCGTCTATTCGGGGCGGATCGAGCTGATCGTCTGGTCGATCCCGCTGCTGACCATCCTGTTTCTCAGCGGGCTGATCTGGATCGGCAGCCACGAACTCGATCCCGCCAAGCCTCTCGCGGAGAAGACGCCGCCGCTCGAGGTGCAGGTGGTGTCGCTCGATTGGAAATGGCTGTTCGTCTATCCCGCGCAAGGCGTCGCCACGCTGAACGGCGCGGTGGTGCCCGCGGGCGTGCCGATCCGCTTCCGCCTCACCTCGGCGAGCGTGATGAACAGCTTCTTCGTGCCGCGACTGGGCAGCCAGATCTACACGATGAACGGCATGGCGACGACGCTGCACCTGCAGGCGGACCAGCCAGGCAGCTATTACGGCCAGAGCGCCCATTATAGCGGCGACGGCTTTTCGGACATGAACTTCCGGCTGCAGGCGGTGCCCGCGGCAGACTTCACCCGCTGGGTGGCGGGCGTGCAGGCGGCCGGCGGCCTGCTCGACGGGCGCGCCTATCGCGTGCTCGCCCGCCAGAGTCAGCACGAGCCGCCCAAGCACTGGGGCGCGGTGCAGCCGGGGCTGTTCGACATGGTGGTGGCGCAGCATTTGCCGCCGGCCCCCGGGCCCGAACAGGGCCGCGGCGGCGAGCCTCAAGTTTCCCCCGGAACGGCGGAGTGACGATGCTCGGTAAGCTCTCCTGGTCCGCGATCCCCTTCAGCCAGCCGATCCCGCTGATCGCCGCGGGGGGCGTCGGGCTCGCGCTGCTGGCGGTGCTCGGCTGGATCACGGTGAAGGGGCATTGGCCCTATCTGTGGAAGGAATGGATCACCTCGGTCGATCACAAGCGGATCGGGGTGATGTACGTGCTGCTCGGCCTCGTCATGCTGCTGCGCGGCTTTGTCGACGCGATCATGATGCGGACCCAGCAGGCGAGCGCGATCGGCCATGCCCAGGGCTATCTGCCGCCCGAGCATTACGACCAGATCTTCTCGGCGCACGGCACGATCATGATCTTCTTCGGCGCGATGCCGGTGGTGATCGGGCTGATGAACTTCGTCGTGCCGCTCCAGCTCGGCGTGCGCGACGTCGCCTTCCCGACGCTCAACTCGACCAGCTTCTGGCTCACCGCCTCAGGCGCGCTGCTCGTCAACATGAGCCTGGTGATCGGCGAGTTCGCCCGCACCGGCTGGCTGCCCTATGCGCCGCTCAGCGAGACGACCTACTCGCCCGGCGTCGGCGTCGACTATTATGTCTGGGCGATCCAGATCTCGGGCGTCGGCACGTTGATGTCCGGCATCAACCTGGTGACGACGATCCTCAAGCTGCGCGCGCCCGGCATGGGCTATCTGCGGATGCCGATGTTCTGCTGGACGGCGCTCGGCGCCAACATGCTGATCGTCGCCGCCTTCCCGATCCTCACCGCCACGCTCGCGATGCTGACGCTCGACCGGTATCTCGGCTTTCACTTCTTCACCAACGAAGCCGGCGGCAACATGATGATGTTCGTCAACCTCATCTGGGCCTGGGGGCATCCGGAGGTCTATATCCTCATCCTGCCCGCCTTCGGCATCTTCTCCGAAATCTTCTCCACCTTCTCGTCCAAGCCGCTGTTCGGCTATCGCTCGATGGTGGCGGCGACGTTGTTCATCGTCGTCGTGTCGTTCACGGTGTGGCTGCACCATTTCTTCACGATGGGGGCTGGGGGTGACGTCAACGCCGCCTTCGGCATCGCCACCAGCATCATCGCGGTCGGCACCGGCGTGAAGATCTATAACTGGCTGTTCACCATGTATGGCGGGCGGCTGCGCTTCCCCACCCCGATGCTGTGGTCGCTCGCCTTCATGACGACCTTCGTCATCGGCGGCATGACCGGGGTGCTGCTCGCGGTGCCGCCCGCCGACTTCATGTTGCACAATTCGATGTTCCTGGTCGCCCACTTCCATAACGTGATCAACTCGGGGGTGATCTTCGGCGCCTTTGCCGGCATCACCTACTGGTTCCCCAAGGCGTTCGGCTTCCGGCTCGACGAGTATTGGGGGAAGATGGCATTCTGGCTGACGCTCGCCGGCTTCCTGATCGTGTTCGGCGCACTCTATGTGCTCGGGCTGGAGGGGATGACCCGGCGGCTGCAGCATATCGACTTCACCGAATGGGCGCCCTGGCTCTACGTCTCGGTGGCGGGCGTTGGCGTGATGATCCTCGGCGTCGCCTCGCAGATTATCCAGATCGTGGTCAGCATCCGCAACCGCGACCAATTGCGCGACGATACCGGCGATCCCTGGGACGGCCGCTCGCTCGAATGGGCGACGAGCTCGCCGCCGCCGGCGTTCAACTTCGCGGTGCTGCCACGCGTGCACGGCGAGGAGCCCTATTGGACGATCAAGCGCCAGGCGATCGAGAGTCAGGGCCTTGCCGACGAGCCCGAGTACGAGGCGATCGAGATGCCGCGTGACAGTGCGACCGGCGTCGTCACCGCCTTCTTCGCCACGCTGATCGGCTTCGCGATGATCTGGAGCATCTGGTGGCTGGCAGCGCTCGGCTTTGTCGGCGCGTACGCCACCTTCGTGGTCTTCGCCTGGCGGGACGAGGAGGAGAAGGAGATCCCTGCCGAAGAGGTCGCGCGGATCGATCGTGCCCGCCGCGCCGCGCGCCGCAAGTGGCTCGAGGAGAACCGGGAGCAGCCGGCATGACCGCAAAGGCGCAGGATCCCTATCGCATGGGTCGCGGCGGTGGCGGGGACCACAATACCGGCCGCGGCGAGGGCGGCCCGGCGAGCAAGCGCACGACGGTGGGCTATGGTTTCTGGATCTACCTGCTCAGCGACATCATCCTCTTCTCGGGCTTCTTCGCCGCCTATGCGGTGCTCGCCAAGCAGACCGCGGGCGGGCCTTCCCCGCACGAACTGTTCGGCCAGGGGCGCGTCGCGCTGGAGACGGCGGCACTGCTCCTTTCCAGCTTCACCTGCGGGCTGGCGGGCGTCGCCGCGGAGAAGCGGAAGCTGGTGCCCGCGCAGTTCTGGCTGCTGGCCACCGGCCTGCTCGGCGCGGTGTTCCTGGGGCTGGAGTTGAGCGAGTTCGCCGAGATGATCGGCAAGGGCGCCGGGCCCCAGCGCAGCGCCTTCCTCTCGGCCTTCTATGGGCTGGTGGGCTTGCACGGGCTGCACATCGCGGTGGGGCTGCTGTGGCTCGGCACGATGATGGCGCAGCTTTGGGTGAAGGGCTTCCGGCCGCAGGTGCTGCGGCGGCTGATGTGCTTCAACCTGTTCTGGCATGCGCTCGACATCGTCTGGGTTGGCATCTTCACCATGGTCTATCTGATGGGAGTGGCGCCATGAGCGAGCGCGAAACCGACAGCGGCGATACCGCGCCCGGCGATGAAGCCGCCGAGGGCGAGGAATTCGCCGGCGGCACCAGCGGCTATGTGGTCGGGCTGGGCCTCGCCGCGCTGCTGACCGCGGCGGCCTTCGCGATGGTCAACCTGCCGCTCGTCTGGCGGCCCGCCATCCCGATGGCGCTGGTGGTGCTCGCCATCGCGCAGATGGGCATCCACCTCGTCTTCTTCCTCCACGTGACTACCGGGCCGGACAATACCAACAATGTGCTGGCGCTTGCCTTCGGCACGCTCGTCGTGCTGCTGCTGATCGGCGGGTCGGTGTGGATCCTCGCCCATCTCGACCACAACATGATGCCGATGGGCCGGCAGATGCACGGATTCCCCTGACGCCGCTCAGCCCATGATGCCGAGCAGCGCGAGGATCAGCAGGAACAGCGTGGCGATGATGGCAATGAACCACAGCAGCACGACCGTGCGGAGGATCGCCGAGCGCCAGCGCAGCTGATAGGCCTGCTTGAGCTGGCGGCACATGTGCACCGGCGGCACCACGAAGGCCAGGGTGCCGAGGACGTTGCCCGGCACACGTACGGCACTGCCCAGCGTGATGACGATGAACAGCAACGACATCGCCGCGATCGAATAGGTGACGAACACCGCGTGATCGTAGAGCTTGTACTGCCGCTTCCAGAAGAACAGCAGCCACACGAAGGGCAGCGACAGCGGGATCAGCAGCCACGAGAATTTGTAGATGCTCGACTGCAGCTTGTAGAGCATCAGCGCCGGGTTCTTCTTCCACTTCTCGATGCCGTGATCGAGTGTGTACCAGCCGGTGTGTACATCCTGCATCTCGTCGCCGTCGTCGAGGGTCACCTTCGGGATCTGGGTGAGGGCGGCCTTGTACCCGGCGATATCGCGGTCCGCCTCGGCGATATCGGCCGTCAGCTCGGCGCGATCCGGATCGTTGGCGTCCAGCTTGGCGAGCTTCGTCGCTTTCTTGGCGCGGGTGGCTTCCGCCTTGGTGATCGACTGCTGGAGCGCGACCGTCGGCTTCACGCTGTTGCTGTCCAGATCGGTGGGCGTCGAGATACCGAGGATCTGAAAAATCGCGAACATCGTGAAGATCGAGAACAGGAACATCGCCATCGGCGACACGAAGCGCGCGCGCTCGCCGGCGATGTAGCGGCGGGTCAGGTCGCCCGGCCGCCAGGCGAGCAGCGGCAGGGTACGCCACATCTTGCCTTCGAAATGCGCGACCCCGTGCAGCAGTTCATGCCCGATCGCACCCAGCGAGCGGTGAACGTGCCCCGATTGCCCGCATTCATGGCAATGTGGACCGACCAGTGCGGTCCCGCAATTGAGGCAGATCGTGCCATGCCCATGCCCATGGCGTTCCCCGGCATGCGGCTCCACCGCACGGCCGAGCATGCCCCCCATCACCAGTTCGCCGGCTGCGTCGATTTCCCCCATGGCGCCCGAGGCTATCAGCTTCGCGAAGCGCATGCTAGCATCTGCAGCATGGCCGATATCGACACGCCCGACACCCAGATGCTGATCGCCGACATGGGCCGCCGCGCCCGCGCCGCCGCCACGGTGCTGGCGGCGTTGCCAAGCGCGGCCAAGGGCGCTGCGCTGCGGTCCGCCGCCGCCGCGATCCGCGACTCGCAGGAAGCGATCCTCGCCGCCAATGCCGAGGACATGGCGGCGGGCAAGGCCAACGGGTTGTCCGATGCAATGCTTGATCGGCTGCTGCTCGATGCCAAGCGGATCGAGGGCATGGCCTCGGGCATCGAGGCGGTGGCCGGGCTGGAGGATCCCGTCGGCAGCGCGCTCGACGAGCGGACCCGGCCCAACGGCCTGGTGCTCCGCCGCGTGCGCGTGCCGATCGGCGTGATCGGCATCATCTACGAAAGCCGTCCCAACGTGACCGCCGATGCTGGGGCGTTGTGCCTGATGTCGGGCAATGCGGCTGTCCTGCGCGGCGGCTCCGAGGCGATCCGCAGCAACCGCGCGATCCATGCCGCGCTGGTGCAGGGGCTCACCCAGGCAGACCTGCCCGCCGATTCGATTCAGCTGGTGCCGGTGACCGATCGCGCCGCCGTGGGCGCGATGCTCACCGCCGAGGGGTTGATCGACATGGTGGTGCCGCGCGGCGGCAAGAGCCTGGTCGCGCGGGTGCAGGCCGAGGCGCGCGTGCCGGTGCTCGCGCATCTCGACGGGATCAACCACAGCTATGTCGATCGCGCCGCCGATCCGGCGATGGCACAGGCGCTGGTGGTCAACGCCAAGATGCGCCGCACCGGCATCTGCGGGGCGACCGAGACGCTGCTGATCGACCGCGGCTTCGCCGACCCCAAGCCGATCCTCGCCGCACTGGCCGACGCCGGTTGCGAGCTTCGCGGTGATGCCGAGGTTCAGGCGCTCGACGCGCGCGTGCAGCCCGCGACCGACGAAGACTGGGATACCGAATATCTCGAGGCGATTCTTTCGGTGAAGCTGGTCAACGGCGTCGAAGGCGCAATGGCGCACATCGCCGCGCACAGCTCGCACCATACCGACGCGATCATCACCGAGGATGCAGAAACGGCGACGCGGTTCCTCAACGGCGTTGATAGCGCGATCGTGATGTGGAACGCCTCCACCCAGTTCGCCGATGGCGGCGAGTTCGGGCTGGGCGCCGAGATCGGCATCTCCACCGGCCGCCTGCATGCGCGCGGGCCGGTGGCGCTGGAGGGGCTCACGACCTACAAGTGGCTGGTGCTCGGCACCGGCCAGGCGCGGCCTTGAAGGCCAGTGGGGCGGAGCGTAGATTGATCCGATGAACAAGCGGGCGCGCATCACTGCCGAACTCTCTGCCGAGACGCTGGCGATGGTGGAAGAAATCGCCGCCTGGCAGGGCCGCAGCGCTGCAGAATTCGCCGCTGAAGCGATCCAGCGCGTTGCCGAGACGGAATCGGATTACCGTGCCTTCATCCAGGAAGGCCTCGACGCTGCGGACCGGGGCGACGTGGTGCCGCACGCCCAAGTGATGGCGGAACTCGACGCGATGATCGAGCGGCATCGGCAGCGATGCCGGAGCTAGTCTGGGCTACGCCGGCTGTTCGCGATCTTCAGGCCATCGACATCTGGTTATCCGAGCATCGTTCCGCGGCATTGGCGGAGCAGAGGTTGGCGCGGCTTCGCGAACGTGTCGAGTTCCTCACGCGGTTTCCGCACATCGGTCGTCCCATCGACGGTGGCGTGCGGGTCCTGCGTGTCTTTGATTCGCCCTATCTTCTCCTGTACCGATTGAAAAACGAGAAGCTGGAAATCCTCCGCATCCGCCACGAACGTGAAGATTGGCTTGTCACCCGTTGAAACGCATCGGACTTCTCGGGGGCTCGTTCAATCCGGCGCATCGCGGACATCGGCGGCTGTCGCTGCATGCCCTGCGCGCGCTCGATCTCGACGAAGTGTGGTGGATGGTCTCGCCCGGTAATCCCTTGAAGGACAAGGCCGGCATGGCGCCGTTCCAGGCGCGCATGGCCTCGGCGCGGGCGATGGCGCGGCATGCGCCGATCCGCCCCACCGCGATCGAGAAGCGGATGAAGACCCGCTACACCGCCGATACGCTCACCAAGCTGCCCCGGCTCTATCCGAATCACCGCTTCATCTGGCTGATGGGCGCGGACAATCTCGCGCAGTTCCATCGCTGGGAACGCTGGCGGCACATCGCCCGTCAGGTTCCGATTGCGGTTATCGCGCGTCCGGGGTATGACAGGGTCGCCCATGCAAGTCCTGCAATGGGTTGGCTGCGGCGCGCTGTGCGGCCCGCAGGCCAGGCGAAACATTGGACGCGATGGAGATTGCCGGCACTTGTGCTGTTGCGCTTCCGCCCCGATCCGACGTCGGCAACACGCCTTCGGGCTGCCGATCCTGCCTGGCACCGGCGATTCCTCGGGTCTTCTCCGCAGTTGGAACAGGAGAGCCCGGCGCCGTCTCCACCCACTTTGCACAGACCGTCGCTAGACTAGGAGCAACCTTGGCCACTTCCCCCAATATGCAGCGTTCGAACGACGCCGACAGCGTCGAAGCGCTGCATAGGCTCGTGCTCACCTCGCTGGAGGACGATCAGGCGGTGGAAACCGTCTCGATCCCGCTCGCCGGCAAGAGCAGCATCGCCGATTACATGGTGATCGCATCGGGTCGCTCGACCCGGCAGGTCGCCTCGATGGCGATGAAGCTGGCCGACAAGATCAAGGCCGAGCAGGGCCGAACGCCCCGCGTCGAAGGCCTGCCCGCCGCCGACTGGGTGCTGATCGACGCGGGCGACGTGATCGTCCACCTGTTCCGCCCGGAAGTGCGCAGCTTCTACAATCTCGAGCGGATGTGGTCGTTCGAGGGCCAGGCCTGATCTGATCCCGAAGGTCCGCGCGCAATGCTGCTGCACATCGTCGCGCGCGGCCGGATCGGGCGCAGCCCCGAGGCCGAACTGGTCGACCGCTATCTGAAACGGGTGACCTGGGGCACCCGCGTCACCGAACTGCCCGATACCGGCGGCAAGATGCCGGTGCTTAGCCCCGGCACGCGCGTGGTGATGCTCGACGAACTGGGCGAGAACCTGCCCTCCAAGACGCTGGCGACCCGGCTCGGCGCGTGGCGGGACGACGGGGTGCGCGAGACGCGTTTCCTGATCGGCGCGGCCGACGGATTCGACGATGCCGATCGCCAGGCGGCGGACATGCTGCTCAGTTTCGGCAAGGCGACCTGGCCGCACATGATGGCCCGCGCGATGCTCGCCGAGCAGCTCTGGCGCGCGGTCTCGATCCTCGCCAACCATCCCTATCACCGCGAAGGCTGATGACGCCGGCGCGCGGCCTTGGCATCGCGGCGGCGCTGGTCGCGATCGGCGCGACCGGCGTGCTCGCCCAACCGCAGTCTGATCCCACCCAACAGACCGCGCGTGTGGTGACGGAAGCCTCCCAGGCGGCGCGGGCGGCCGAGCGGCGGGCCGCCGAACTCGACCGCGCCGCGGCCGGCGAACGCAATAGCGAAGCCCGCGCCCGCGCCGAACAGGCGGCGGCGGCGCAGCGGATCAAGGCGGCCGAAGCCGAGCAGGCCGCGGCCGAGGCGCGCGTGGCGCTGCTCGACCGGCTGCTCGCCCGCCAGCGCACGGCCCTCGCCGAACGCCAGCGGCCGGCACTCGAGCTCGTCGCCGCGCTGCAGGCGATGGCGCGGCGCCCGGCGGTGCTGGCGCTCGCCCAGCCGGGATCGGCGCACGACTTGGTACATGTCCGCGCGACGCTCGCCAGCCTGCTCCCTGCGATCGAGGCGCGGAGTGCCGGTGTGCGGGCGGACCTGGCCCGCTCCCGCGCACTGCGTGTTGCTGCCGGCAAGGCAGTCGCCGACGTGCGGATCCGCCGCGCCGCGCTCGAATCCCGCCGCCTTGCCGCGCTCCAGCTCGAATCCGAGCACCGATTGCGCGCGATGACGCTCGGCCGTGACGCGCTGGTGGAATCGGATCGCGCGCTGGCGCTGGGGGAGAAAGCGCGCGATCTTGCCGCCGAGCAGGACCGCAGCCTGAGCGCCGCACAGGTGCGATCGGACCTGCTCGTCCTGAATGGTCCGCTGCCCCGCCCAGGCACCTCGTCGGAACGTGTGACCGGCCCCGCACCCTATCGCCTCCCCGTCACCGGCCCGCTCGTCACCGGCTTCGGCGAGATTTCCCCCGCCGGCGTCCGCGCCCGCGGCCCGAGCTTCGCAGTGCAGCCGGGGTCTGCCGTCGTCGCACCCGCCGCCGGCACCATCGCCTATGCCGCGCCGTTCGCCGGCTATGGCCAGGTCGTGATCGTCGATCACGGTAAGGGCTGGACCAGCCTGATCTCCGGCATTTCCACGCTCGCGGTGCGCCCCGGCGCGGAGGTGGCGCAGGGTGCAACCCTCGGCACCGCCGGCCCGCGCATCACCGTCGAACTACGCCGCCGGGGCCAGCCGCTGGACCTGACCCAATTGCTCGACTGACACCGCGTGCAAATCCCGTTATCCTCGCCTACATTACCAGGGTCGCCCTTCCGGAAAGTCTCTTGATGCTGCGTTCGTTTCTACAGGTTTCCGCCGCCGTCGGCGCACTTGCGATCATTCCCATCACATCCGGTGCCATGGCGGGGGTCGATACCAGCAGCTATCGTGAGCTCGACACCTTCATGGAAGTCTACAACACCGTGAAGGCGAATTACGTCGAGAAGGTCGACGACAAGACGCTGGTCAAGGGCGCGATCGAAGGCATGCTCGCGGCGCTCGATCCGCACAGCAGCTATGCCGACGGGCTCGATTTCGACAATCTCAAGATCCAGACCGAAGGCAATTACGGCGGCCTCGGCCTCACCGTCACCCAGCAGGACGGCGCGGTGAAGGTGATCGCACCCAATGACGACGGCCCCGCCGCGCGCGCCGGCATCAAGGCGGGCGACTATATCACCCATCTCGACGGCAAGTTCATCGTCGGCGGCAGTCTGGACGAGGCGATCACCCAGATGCGCGGCAAGCCCGGCACCAAGATCGCGCTCACCATCGTGCGCCCGGGCGCCGACAAGCCGCTGCAGTTCACCCTGACCCGCGAGATCATCACCCAGAAATCGGTGAAGGCGGACGTCAAGGACGGCATCGGCATCATCCGCATCAGCACCTTCACCGCGCACACGGGCGGCGACACGGCGCTCGCGATCCAGGAGATCGAGAAGAAGCTTGGCCACAAGCCGCTCGGCTACATCCTCGATCTGCGCAACAATGGCGGCGGTCTGCTGACCGAGGCGATCGGCGTCTCCGACGTGTTTCTCAACCATGGCGAGATCGTCTCGCAGCGCGGCCGCGAGAAGACCGATATCGAGCGCTATTATGCCGAGAGCGTGTTCCCGGGCGACCTCGCCAAGGGGCTGCCGGTGATCGTGCTGACCGATGCCGGCACCGCCTCCGCCTCCGAGATCGTCGCCGGCGCGCTGCAGGACCATCACCGCGCGCTGGTGCTGGGCGTGCGCAGCTTTGGCAAGGGATCGGTGCAGACGATCCTGCCGATGGGCCCGCATGCCGCGCTGCGCCTCACCACCGCGCGCTATTTCACCCCCTCAGGCCATTCGGTGCAGGAAGGCGGCATCAAGCCCGACATCGCCGTGCCGCAGCTGAGCGACCCCGACTACAAGTCGCGCCCCGAGCTGCGTGAGGCGGATCTGCGCCGCCACCTGATCAACATGGAGAAGGTGGACGACAGCGTGCTGGAATCGGACGACACCCCCGATCCGCGCTTCACCGCCACCGCCGACGAGCTGAAGAAGAAGGGCATCACCGACTTCCAGCTGAACTATGCGGTGCAGACGCTAGCCCGGCTGGGCAAGGCGCCGGCTGCGAGCGCCGCCAAGTGAGCCGCAACCTGAGCCGCATGCCGCGCAACGTACCGGTGCTCGCGCGCTGGCTGGCGCTGCTGCTGCCGCTGGCGCTGCTCGGCGGCGCGCTGGGATCGCAGTTCATCGGCGGCCTGGTGCCGTGCGAGATGTGCGTGTGGCAGCGCTGGCCGCATCTGGCGGCGATCATCGTCGCAGCGCTCGCCTTCTTCGTGCGCGGGCGGCGGCAGGTGGCAGCGCTGGTGCTGCTCGCCGCGCTGCTGATCGCGGTGAGCGGGGCGATCGGCGTCTATCATGCCGGTGCCGAATATCATTGGTGGCAGGGCATCACCGAATGCACCGCCGCGCCGCGGCAGGGCTCACCGATGGAGATGCTGACCCAGGCGCTCCGTGCGCCGATCGTCCGCTGCGACGTGGCCCAATGGACGATGTTCGGAATCAGCCTGGCCGGCTATAACGCGATCTTCTCGCTAGGCGGCGCGGTGCTGATCGCGCTGCTCGCAACGCGAAAGGCAGTGCGATGAGCTGGAAGCCGGGGGATCGTCGGGAAGCGCATGACGCCATGGTCCGGGTGGACCAGGCCGGCGAATATGGCGCGACGCGGATCTATGCGGGGCAGCTCGCGGTGATGGGCGATCGCACGCCCACCGCGCGCACCATCGCCGGCATGGCCAACCAGGAAGAGCATCACCGTGCCTTTTTCGACGCGCTGATCGCGCGGCGCGGCGTGCGCCCGACGGCGCTCCAGCCGTTCTGGGACGTGGCGGGCTTCGGGCTCGGCGTCGTCACTGCCGCGCTCGGCCCGCAGGCGGCGATGGCGTGCACCGCCGCGATCGAGACCGAGATCGACCTCCATTATCAGCAGCAGCTCGCGCAGTTGGGCGACGAGGATCCGGAACTGCGCGACGCCGTCGCGCGATTCCGGGAGGAGGAGATCGAGCACCGCGATACCGCGATCGCCTCGGGCGCGGAAAGCACCCCCGGCTATCCGGTGCTTTCGGCGCTGATCCGTGCCGGATGCCGGTTCGCGATCGGCGTATCGAAGCGGATCTGACAGCGGCTATTCAGGCGCGCCGCGGCAGGGTGGCGCGCACAACAGGAGGAACGCAGGTGCTCAAGAGGATCGCCATCATCACCGCGGCCGCGGCGGCGCCGCTGCTCGCCGCCGCGCCGGCGCATGCGCAGAATGCCGTCCAGAACGGCGTGCTGATCATCTACGGCAACGACAAGTGCCCGACCAACAAGAACGGCGAGGAGATCGTCGTCTGCCAGCGGCTGGACGAGGGCGAGCGCTTCCGCATCCCCAAGAACATCCGCGAGACCACGCCGACCGACCCACAGAAGGGCCAGTCCTGGGCGGTGCGATCGCAGGATGCGCTGACCACCGGCAATTTCGGTACCGGCAGCTGCTCGACCGTGGGCGCCAACGGCGGCACCGGCTGCTTCGTCCAGCGCGCGACCGCCGCGCGCGCCGAGCGCCGGGCGCAGAAGAAGGCCGAGACCGACCTGCCGCTGCCCTGATCGGGTTCAGACCGGCGCGCGGGTGATCCACGCGGGCGCCGGCAGCCGCACGGCATCGGCGATCAGCCACAGCATCGCCACGCCGCGCAGGCTCGTGGCCAGGAAGATGTCGTGCTGGGTGGCATAGGGCCATGCATTGGCAAGTCCCGCCAGCCACCAGAACTCCGTCACATAGGCCGCGATGTCGCCGATCACGAACAGCGCGATCGGCGCCAGCCGCGGACTCGTCATCACCAGCAGCGGGTACAGCCACAGATCGAACTGCGGCGACCAGACCTTGTTGGTGAGCAGGAACCAGGCGAGCACCGGGGTGAACAATATCCAAGGCCGTTCGCGATGCTTGCGCCAGCCGATCACGACGATCGCCGCTGCGCCGAGCAGGAAGGCGATCGACGCCGCCAGATTGCGCTGCGCGGTGTCGCTCACCCACACGCCCTGATCCGACAGGACCGACCAGGTGGCGGCGACGGTGCCGGCGCGCGCTTCGGAGAAGCGGTAGAATTCGGACCAGTTCTCCGGTGCTGCCAGCGCCACCGGCAGGTTCACCGCCGCCCAGGCGCCGATTGCGGCCAGCACGCACCGCACGGCCGTCGTCATCCGCGTGCGCCGGGCCTGCCCCGGCGCGGTGAGCGCCGCCAGTCCGATCAGCGGCAGCAGCAGCACCGGGAACAGCTTCGCCGCCGCCCCCAGCGCGGCGAGTGCGGCTGCCAGCACCAGCCGCTGCCGGCGGGCGGCGAGCATCGCCGCCACCGCCAGCGTCACCGCGCCCAGGTCCCAGTTATGCCCGAGATACAGGATCAGCGGTGGCGCGCAGGCCCAGAGCCACAGCCGCACGCGATTCATCCCTTCGCGGACGAACATCGCCAGGATCAGCCCGGCGAGCAGCGCATTGCCCAGCGACATCATGGCGAGGAAGGTCGTGCCGTCCGCGCCCGCACCGAACAGCCCGCGGGCAAGCGCGCCCTCGATCCAGATCTGCAGCCCGGTGAGCACGGGATATTCCATCGGCGTCTGGAAATAGGGGATTTGCCCCTCGCCGACATGGCGCTCGACCCAGAAAGGTGGGGCGTCGCTGTAGCAGCCGCTGATATACTGGATCGCACCGGTCCAGCCGTGCGGCATGCAATGCGCCTTGAACACCCAGCCGAGCAGGCAGGTGAGCGCCATGCCGAGTGCCAGCGCCCGCGCGCGCCCGTCGATCCGCTGAATCATGCCCGAAAACCCTCCGGTCGGCGCTGGTACAGGGCCGATGGCCGAGCGTCCATCTGGACAGCAGGTGCTTGAGAACATAGAAGGAACGGGATGGCGCAACTCGACACCCGTGCAAAGCTGGCGATCCTCGCCGATGCCGCGAAATACGATGCGTCCTGCGCGTCGTCGGGGACGGCCAAGCGCACGTCGAAGGACGGCAAGGGGCTCGGGTCCACCACCGGCAACGGCATCTGCCATGCCTATGCCCCCGACGGTCGCTGCATCAGCCTGCTCAAGATCCTGCTGACCAACAGCTGCATCTTCGACTGCCATTACTGCATCAACCGCAAGAGCTCGAACGTGCGCCGCGCGCGGTTCACGCCGGCCGAGGTGGTCGAGCTCACGCTGAACTTCTACCGCCGCAACTATATCGAGGGGCTGTTCCTCTCCTCGGGCATCATCCGCTCGTCGGACTATACCATGGAGCAGATGGTCGAGGTGGCGCGGTCCTTGCGCGAAGACCATCATTTCCGCGGCTATATCCACCTCAAGACGATTCCCGATGCCGATCCGGCACTGATCCACCAAGCCGGGCTCCATGCCGATCGCCTGTCGATCAATGTCGAGCTGCCGACCGTCGCGGGGCTCAAGCGGCTCGCGCCCGAAAAGTCTGCGCCGCAGATCGAAGGGGCGATGCTGGGCATGCGCAGCGCGATTCTGGATGGGGCGGATGCGCGGAAACGCTATCGCTCGGCGCCCAAGTTCGCGCCCGCCGGCCAGTCGACCCAGATGATCATCGGCGCCGATGCCGCGACCGATGGCGACATCATCGATCGCGCGGCCGGGCTGTACGGCCGCTTCGGGCTGCGGCGCGTCTATTATTCGGCGTTCAGCCCGATTCCCGATGCGAGCACGGTGCTGCCGCTCCAGCGCCCGCCGCTGATGCGCGAGCATCGGCTGTATCAGTCGGACTGGCTGATGCGCTTCTACGAGTATCGGCCCGACGAAGTGGCGCAGGCGGTGGACCCGGCGACGGGCATGCTGCCGCTCGACATCGATCCCAAGCTCGCTTGGGCGCTGCGCTTCCGCGATCGCTTCCCCGTTGACCTCAACCGTGCTCCGCGCGAGGCGCTGCTGCGCGTGCCGGGGCTGGGGACCAAGGCGGTCGCCTCGATCCTCGCCGCGCGCAAATGGCGGCGGCTGCGGCTGGAGGACGTCGCGCGGCTCACCGTCTCGCTGGCCAAGATCCGCCCGTTCATCGTCACCGCCGACTGGCGCCCGGTGGCGCTGACCGACAAGGCCGATCTGCGCGCCTGGATCGCGCCCAAGAAGGAGCAGCTGGAGCTGTTTGCGGCGTGAGCGAAACCTTGCGAACGACTCGCGGGAGCAACCTAGCGCAAGGCCGCCGGTTGGGGCTGGGAAACCAGGGAGACACCTACATGGCCGACCAGCCCCGCATCTTCGCCGACCTCATCGCCGATCACGACCGCCAGCGCGAGCTGATCGCGCAGATCGACGCCACGTCGGGCGACAGCCCCGAGCGTCGCGACCTTTTCGAGCAGCTCCGCCTCGAGCTCCAGTCGCACGCCGCGGCCGAGGAAGAGTCGCTCTACGCGACGATGCTCGCCAATCCGGAGCTGCGCGAGGATGCGCGCCATTCGGTGTCCGAGCACAAGGAAGTCGACGATCTGCTCGGCGAGCTGATGGACATCGAAATGTCCTCCTCCGCCTGGCTGTCCAAGTTCCGCGCTATGAAGGACCGCTACCTCCACCATATCGACGAGGAGGAGGAAGAGATGTTCCCGACCGCCGAGAAGGCACTCTCGGCGGAAGAGGAAGAGCGGCTCGGCAAGATCTTCGAGAAGCGCAAGCCCAAGGAACTGGAGCGCGCCGAAGCCCATCCGCCGGGCGACGAGCGCGAGTAAGCGTTGCGCGCCGTAACGCTTGCCGCCGAGGATGATTTCGAGGGCTGGCGCGATGCGGCGCGGGCGCTGGCCCAGGCGCATGTCGCGCCGCCCGAGGTTGTGTGGCGGGTTGGGGACGCGCCGGGGGACCTTTTCGCCCTCGATCACCCTCACCCTTTCGCGGCTTCGCCGCTCCCTCCCTTTCCCGAGGGGAGAGGGAGCTTAGAGCCCTCTCCCCTCGGGAAAGGGAGGGGACCCGCCGCCGAAGGCGGTGGGGAGGGTGAGGGTGACCGCCGCCTGCGGGTCCCGAAAGCCTTCCTCGACCTCGCCCAAGCCGTCATCCTCCACGCCGACCCGCAGCGCTTCTCGCTGCTCTATACGCTGCTCGCCACCGATCCGCACCGCATCGAGGATCGCGCCGATCCGCTGGTCCGCCGCTTGGAGCTGATGGCCAAGGCGGTGCGCCGCGACATCCACAAGATGCGCGCCTTCGTCCGCTTCCGCGAACTGGTGGACGAGAGCGGCCCGCGCTTCATCGCCTGGTTCGAACCCGAGCATCACATCGTCCGGGCCAATGCCCGCTTCTTCGTCGAACGGTTCGCGAGCATGCGCTGGTCGATCCTCACCCCCGAAGTCTCGCTCCACTGGGACGGCACCACGCTCAGCGAAGGCCCCGCCGCGACCCGCGGCGACGCGCTGGCCGACGATCCGGTCGAGGCGGTGTGGAAGACCTATTATGCCTCCATCTTCAATCCCGCCCGCTTGAAGACCGGCGCGATGCTGAAGGAAATGCCGCGAAAATACTGGAAAAACATGCCTGAAACCGCGTTGGTCAAGGAGCTCGTGGCCGGTGCCCGGGCGCGGGAGACGGCGATGGTGGAAACGGCGCGCAGCTCGGTCGGCGGCAATGTCGAAGGCGCCTGGGAAGCGCTGCGCGACGAGGCGGCGGCGTGCACCCGCTGCCCGCTCTACAAGCCCGCCACGCAGACCGTGTTCGGCGAAGGACCGCTCGACGCCGACATGATGCTGGTCGGCGAGCAGCCGGGCGACCAGGAGGACCTCGCCGGCCGCGCCTTTGTCGGCCCTGCCGGACAGATGCTCGACCGCGCGCTCGAAGAGGCGGGGATCGACCGCGCCCGCGTCTACGTCACCAATGCGGTCAAGCACTTCAAGTTCGAGCCGCGCGGCAAGCGGCGCATCCACGCCAAGCCCGATGCCGGCGAGATCACTGCCTGCCGCTGGTGGTACGAGCAGGAGCTGGCGCTGGTCCGCCCCAAGCTCGTCGTGGCGCTCGGCGCCACCGCCGCCCGCCAGATTACCGGCAAGGCGGCGACCATCTCCAGGCTGCGTGGCCAGAAGCTCGCGCTGCCCGAAGGCGGCACCGGCTGGGTGACGGTGCACCCGAGCTACCTGCTCCGCCTCCCCGATGCCGACGCGGCGGCGCAGGCCTATACGGACTTTGTCGCCGACCTGCGCGGCGCCCAGGCGCTGCTCGGCTGATCGCACCCCTTGCGCGAAACGATCCGCACGCCGATGTTTGGGCTTTAACACCTGTCCTGTAAGGGGCGGGCGATCGGCATTGGACGCATTGGGGATTTTGGTGGCAGATCCATACGTAACGCTCGGGGTGGCGCGAAGCGCGAGCGAGGACGAGATCAAGAAGGCCTATCGCAAGCTCGCCAAGGAGCTGCACCCCGATCGCAACAAGGACAATCCCAAGGCGTCGGAGAAGTTCAGCCAGGTCACCCAAGCCTATGACCTGCTGACCGACAAGGACAAGCGCGCCCGCTTCGATCGCGGCGAAATCGACGGCGACGGCAACCCGATCGCGCCGTTCGGCTTCGGCGCAGGCGCGGGCGGCGGCGGGGGCGGCTTCCGTCCCGGCGGCGGCCAGTTCGATTTCGGCGGCGGCGAGGCTGACATCGGCGACATTTTCGAAGGGCTGTTCGGCGGCGGCAAGCGCGGCGGCGGGGGGGGCTTCAGCGGCGGGTTCGGCGGCTTCGGCCGGCGTCCCCAGCCCAAGGGCGCCAACATCGCCTATCGCCTGGCGGTGTCATTCGAGGACGCCGCCAGGCTCGCGCCGCAGCGGATCACGCTCAAGGACGGCAAGACGATCGACCTCAAGCTCCCCCCCGGCGTCGAGGAAGGCACCCAGATGCGCCTGGCCGGCAAGGGCGAGGAAGGCCCGGGCGGCGCCGGCGACGCGATCGTCACGATCGAGATCCAGCCGCATCGTTTCTATGTGCGCGACGGTGACGACATCAAGCTCGACCTGCCGGTGACGCTGGCCGAGGCGGTGCTTGGCGCACAGGTGCGCGTGCCCACCCCCGACGGCCCGGTGATGCTGACGGTGCCCAAGGGCTCGAGCTCGGGCAAGGTCCTCCGCCTCAAGGGCCGCGGCTTCCACAAGCGGGGCGGCGCGCGCGGCGATCTGTTCGTCACGCTGATGGTCGAGCTGCCGGTCGACGACGACGCCCTCATCGAATTCGCCCAAGGATGGAAGAACAAGGGGAACCCGCGGGGACGCATGGGCGTCTGAAGCTGGTGGACGATCCGACGCGCGCCTCGATCTCGCCCCAGTCGCCCGAAGGACGGCGGCTGCAGGTCGGCGGAAAGGTGCCGCGGCGGCTGGCCGAGCTCGGCGTCACCGAACGCATGTTCGAGATCGTCAAGCGCGTCGCGATCGGCACCTTCAACGACGGCTTCACCTATGCGGGCAACCTCGCCTATCTGTCGCTGGTAACGCTGTTCCCCTTCTTCATCGTCGCTACGGCACTCGCGAGCCTGGTCGGCCGCACCGGCACCGGCGTCCATGCGCTGGAGGCCTTCCTGCAGACCGTACCGCCGGACGTGGCGGAGCTGCTGCGCGGCCCGGTGGTGGAGGTGCTCAACGGCCGCACCGGCGGGTTGCTGTGGCTGGGCGCGGCGGTGGGCCTGTGGACCACCACCGGCTTCATCGAAACGATCCGCGGCATCCTGCGCCAGGCCTATGGCGTCAGCTCCAGCACGCCCTTCTGGCGCTACCGCATCGCATCGATCGGGATGATCGTCGGCGCGGTCGTGCTGGTGATGCTGGCCTTCACCTTCCAGGTGATCCTCACCGGCATCGAGCAGTTTCTCTACCGCATCCTGCCTTGGGCGACCGAAGCGCAGCGCTTCGCATCGGCGAGCAAGGCGGTGCCGGCCTTCGCCCTGTTCGGGGCGCTGTTCGTGCTGTTCTACTCGCTTACCCCGTCGCAATATCGCGCCCGCTGCTATCCCAAATGGCCCGGTGCGCTGTTCACCACCGCCTGGTGGCTGGCGGTCACCGGCGTGCTACCCTGGGTGCTGGCGACGATGGGCGGCTATGGCGCCACCTATGGCAGCCTGGCGGGGGTGATGGTCGCGCTGATCTTCTTTTTCCTGGTGGGACTCGGCCTCGTCGTAGGGGCGGAGCTCAACGCCGCTCTGGCGGAAGTGCCCGATCCCGGTCTAGAGGGGGAGCAAGCACAGGAGATTCAGAAGACGTGACCGGATTGATGCAAGGGAAGCGCGGGCTCATCATGGGCCTCGCCAACGACAAATCGCTGGCATGGGGAATTGCCAAGGCACTGCACGCCCAGGGTGCGGAGCTGGCCTTTTCCTATCAGGGCGAAGCGCTGCTCAAGCGGGTGAAGCCGCTGGCCGAGCAGGTGGGCTCCGATTTCCTGATCGATTGCGACGTGGCGGACATGGCCGCGCTCGACACCACCTTCGAGACGCTGGCGGCGCGCTGGCCGACGATCGACTTCGTCGTCCACGCGATCGGCTTCTCGGACAAGAACCAGCTGCGCGGCCATTATTACGACACCACGCTCGACAATTTCCTCATGACGATGAACATCTCGGTGTACAGCTTCACCGCGGTGGCGCAGCGTGCGCAGCGGATGATGCCGAACGGCGGCAGCCTGCTGACGCTCAGCTACTACGGCGCCGAGAAGGTGGTGCCGCACTATAATGTGATGGGCGTCGCCAAGTCGGCGCTGGAAACCTCGGTCAAGTATCTGGCGATGGACCTCGGGCCGGAGAATATCCGCGTCAACGCCATCTCGGCGGGCCCGATCCAGACGCTGGCGGCACGCGGCATTGGCGACTTCAACTATATCCTCAAATGGAACCAGCTGAACTCGCCGCTCCGCCGCAACGTGACGATCGAGGATGTCGGCGGCGCCGGCCTGTATCTGCTGTCGGACTTGGCCTCGGGCGTGACCGGCGAGACCCACCATGTCGATGCCGGCTACAACGTGATCGGCATGAAGGCCGAGGACGCGCCGGACATCGCGCTGGCCTGATCGCGAACCGGGGCGGCCCGCGCCGCCCCGCTCAGTCGCTGCCCAGCAACCAGGCGCGGGCAGCCTCGACATCGTCGAACAGCATCGCGCCCGGCCGCACCTCCACGATCCGGCGGACCTGCAGCCGCGTCAGCATCGTCGAGGCGACGAAAGCGAGCCGATGCGCCCACTGCGTCCCCTCGATATCGGTGAAATTCTTGAGCACGAAATCGGCGGTCGCCTGCGGCAGCACATGGACGCCGCGCGCGTCATAGAGCGTGCGGTGCCGGCCCGCGTCGGCGCCGAGCGTGAGGATCGCCGCGCGCACCTCTTCGGCGATCCAGCCGACATCCTCCGGCGAGGGCACGCCGGTGACGCGGACGGCGATCAGGCGGGTCTCACGCTCGACATCGATCGTGAAATCGACCGCATACGGCGAAGTCGGATCCATTGCGATGAACCTCGGCCAATCGCCGTTGCGGGTCAACTGTCTGGTGGGGAAGCCTTTTGAGTGCCCCCGCTCAGACGCGGACGACGCCGAGTTCGTGGAAGGGCTTGGGCTCTTCCGGCGGGCGGGCGGGCTCGTTGAGCTCGCACTGCCAGATGCCGACGTCGATCCACTGGCCGTGCTTGTACCCCGCCTCGCGAAACACGCCGGTGCGGCGGAAGCCCACCGCCTCGTGCAGCGCGATCGAGCTGTCGTTGGGCAGGGTGATCATCCCGAAGGCGTGGACGAAGCCCTGCGCGCGGAGCGTATCGACCAGCGCCTCGTAGAGCAGCCGCCCGGCGCCGCGACGCTGCGCGGTGTCGGCCATGTAGATCGAGCTTTCGACGACGTAGCGATAGGCCGGCCGGTCGCGGAACTTGCTGGCATAGGCATAGCCGATCACCCCGCCATCGGCGCCGTCGCCATTGGTGGCGACGATCCACGGGTAATAGCCCTCGCTCGATGCCATCCGCGCTGCCATCGTGGCGGCGTCGGGCGGCTCGATTTCGAACGAGGCGGTACCGGTCAGAACGTTCGGCGCATAGATGGCGGCGATCGCGGCGGCGTCATCCGGCGTGGCGGCGCGAATGCCGATCATTTCAGGGCTCCCATGGCGAATTGGAGAAGGGCAAGGTCGCTCGGCTGCGCGCTTGGCACGCCCAGCGCCATGCATTCGAGGCAGCGCGCCTGCACCGAGCCGCTCGCGGTCAGCCGCTTGGCGTCGCCCAGCGCCTGGGCGAGCAGCATGCGGCGCTCCTCGCCGATCCGGGCATAGGCGTCGCTGCCGGCGGGGGCATCGGCCCAGTTGCCGTCATCCTCGTCATCCCCGCCCAGCGTGCCGAGGAAGCCGGCCAGCGCGGCAGTCAGCGCGTTGGGCTTCTTGGCGAGATAGACCGGCCGCACCTTGGCGGGATCGAGCTTGGCGCGCTTGGCGGCCTCGGCGATGGCGTCGTTCAGCCCGCCGAAGCGATCGACCAGGCCGATCTGTCGGGCGATGCCGCCGATCCACACCCGGCCCTGGCCGATCTCGTCCACCCGCTGCGGGGTGAGCTTGCGCGAGGCCGCGACCAACCCGACGAAGCGGCCATAGCCCGCTTCGATCGCCGATTGCAGGATCGTGTCGACCGTGGCGTTGGTGCCGCCATAGATGCTCGGCTGGCCGGTGAGCGGCGTGCTCTCCACCCCGTCGGTGGTCACGCCGATCTTGGCGAGGCTGTTCTCGAAGGTGGGGATGATGCCGAAGATGCCGATCGATCCGGTGATGGTGTTGGGCTCGGCGAAGATCACGTCGCCCGCGGTCGACACCCAATAGCCGCCGCTCGCCGCGAGGCCGCCCATCGAGACGACGACCGGCAGCTTCTTCGCCTTGGCCTGGAGGATCGCCTGGCGCATCTGCTCCGAGGCCATCGCCGAGCCGCCCGGCGAATCGACGCGGACGACCAGCGCCTTGAGCTTGCCGTCCTTCAGCCCGTCGAGCACCAGCTTGGCTATCGTGTCGCCGCCCGCGGTCCCCGCGCCGCCCTTGCCGTCGACGATCTCGCCCGCGACGGTGATCACGCCGATCGCGTCGCCGCTGGTCGGCACCGGGTTGGCCTGAAGCCAGTCGGCGAGCTTGATCGCGTTGAAATTGCCCGCGCGGGCGCCGTTCGGTGCCCCCACCAGCTTCGCGACATGCTGGCCGAAGGCGATGCGGTCGCCGAGCTCGTCGACCAGGCCATAGGCCTTGTTGGCGGCGGCGATGTCGCCCTTGGCGGCGGTGATCGCCACGTCGGGCTTCGTCAGGAACTCGGCGATGCGGGCCTTGGGCCGCGCCTTCAGGATGCCCTCGCGCCACTGGTCGAGCAGGCCGCCATAGAGCGCGGTGTTCGCCTCGCGCGCCTCGGGCGACATGTCGGCGCGGATATAGGGCTCCACCGCCGACTTGAACTTGCCGACCTTGTAGACATGGACGTTGATGCCGAGCTTCTCGGTCAGCCCCTTGTAATAGAGCTGGCGGCCGCCCGGCCCCATGAACAGCGAGCCGCCCATCGGGTGGACCCAGATTTCGCTGGCATTGGCCGCGATCTGATAGCCGCTGTCGGTATAGGCGGTGGCATAGGCGAGCACCGGCTTGCCGGCGGCGCGGACGCGGCCGACCGCGGCGGCGACTTCGCTCACCGTCGCGGGATAACCGCCGAGGAAGCTGTCGAGATCGAGCACCACCGCCTTGACGCGGGAGTCGGTCCTGGCGGCATCGAGCGCGCGGATCACATCGCGCGCGCCCACCTGGCCGACGGCGCGCGCACCGCTGACGCTGGACAGCGGATCGGCCTCGCTCGGCTGCTCGACCAGCGCGCCGTTGAACGCGACGATCAGCGCACCGTCGCGAATCGTCGCGGGGGTCGGGCGGTGCGAAAGCGCCGCGAATAGCGCGGAAAAGAACAGGAGGAGCAGAACCAGGACGAGCAGGTCCTTGATTCCGACGAGTATCTTCCAGGCGGTACGAACCAGCTTCACCGGCGGCTCCTCAAAGGGTATTCCACCAGCGGTGCTACCGGATGCGGGCAGGCGAGGCAACGACCCGTCTTATCGATCCAACACGCCGAAAAAAGTTCCCGGCGCACCCGTTGACGAAGCAAATTCCCGTTCACATATCCCGTTTGTTAGCACTCCGGGGGACCGAGTGCTAAACACCGAAATCCACCTGAAAGAGGATCAGGCAATGAACTTCCGTCCGTTGCACGACCGCGTGCTCGTCCGCCGCGTCGAAGCCGAGGAAAAGACCGCCGGCGGGATCATCATCCCCGATACCGCCAAGGAAAAGCCGCAGGAAGGCGAAGTCGTCGCCGTCGGCACCGGCACCAAGGCCGAAGATGGCAAGGTGACCGCGCTGGACGTCAAGGCCGGCGACCGCATCCTGTTCGGCAAGTGGTCCGGCACCGAAGTGAAGGTGAACGGCGAGGACCTGCTGATCATGAAGGAAAGCGACATCCTCGGCATCGTCGGCTGAGCGACCTCGCTTTCTCCTGAACTTCCTGAAACTTAGCGAAATTTGAAAGGGCAGTCCCATGGCAGCCAAGGACGTAAAGTTTTCGCGCGACGCTCGTGAGCGCATCCTGCGCGGCGTCGACATCCTCGCCGACGCGGTGAAGGTCACGCTGGGCCCGAAGGGCCGCAACGTCGTGATCGAGAAGAGCTTCGGCGCGCCCCGCATCACCAAGGACGGTGTGTCGGTCGCCAAGGAAATCGAGCTCAAGGACAAGTTCGAGAACATGGGCGCGCAGATGGTGCGCGAAGTGGCCTCGAAGACCAACGACATCGCCGGCGACGGCACGACCACCGCGACCGTTCTGGCGCAGGCGATCGTCCGTGAAGGCATGAAGTCGGTGGCCGCCGGCATGAACCCGATGGACCTGAAGCGCGGCATCGATCTCGCCGTCGCCAAGGTCGTCGAGGACGTCAAGGCCCGCTCGAAGCCGGTTTCGGGTTCGCAGGAAGTCGCCCAGGTCGGCATCATCTCGGCGAACGGCGACCGTGAAGTCGGCGAGAAGATCGCCGAGGCGATGGAGAAGGTCGGCAAGGAAGGCGTGATCACCGTCGAAGAGGCGAAGGGTCTCGAATTCGAGCTCGACGTCGTCGAGGGCATGCAGTTCGACCGCGGCTACCTCTCGCCCTACTTCATCACCAACCCGGAGAAGATGGCGGTCGAGCTCGCGGACCCGTACATCCTGATCCACGAGAAGAAGCTGTCGAACCTGCAGTCGATGCTGCCGATCCTCGAGGCGGTCGTGCAGTCGGGTCGTCCGCTGCTGATCATCGCCGAGGACATCGAAGGCGAAGCGCTGGCGACCCTGGTCGTCAACAAGCTGCGCGGCGGCCTGAAGGTCGCGGCGGTCAAGGCACCGGGCTTCGGCGATCGTCGCAAGGCGATGCTGGAAGACATCGCCGTCCTCACCAAGGGTGAAGTGATCAGCGAAGACCTCGGCATCAAGCTCGAGACCGTCACGCTCGGCATGCTCGGCACCGCCAAGCGCGTCACCATCGACAAGGACAACACCACCATCGTCGATGGCGCCGGTGAAGCCGAGTCGATCAAGGCCCGCACCGAGCAGATCCGCCAGCAGATCGAAGTCACCACCAGCGACTATGACCGTGAGAAGCTCCAGGAGCGTCTCGCCAAGCTCGCCGGCGGCGTGGCCGTGATCAAGGTCGGCGGTGCGACCGAAGTCGAGGTGAAGGAGCGCAAGGACCGCGTCGACGACGCGCTGCACGCGACCCGCGCAGCCGTCGAAGAAGGCATCGTTCCCGGCGGCGGCACGGCCCTGCTGTACGCGACCAAGGCCCTGGAAGGCCTGTCGGGTGCGAACGAGGACCAGACCCGCGGCATCGACATCGTCCGCAAGTCGCTGACCGCGCTGGTTCGCCAGATCGCCAGCAACGCGGGCCAGGACGGCGCTGTCGTCTCGGGCAAGCTGCTCGACCAGACCGACACCTCGTTCGGCTTCAACGCCGCGACCGACACCTACGAGAACCTCGTGGCTGCCGGCGTGATCGACCCGACCAAGGTGGTGCGCACCGCGCTGCAGAACGCGGCTTCGGTTGCCGGCCTGCTGATCACCACCGAGGCGACCATTGCCGAGCTGCCGGAAGACAAGGCTGCTGCTCCGGCGATGCCGGGTGGCATGGGCGGCATGGGCGGCATGGACTTCTAAGTCCGCGCTCGACGCAAAAAGAGGGGCCGGCGGAGCGATCCGCCGGCCCTTTTTCGTGTCGGTCCTGGAACCTGTCGCTCGCGGCTCCCGCGCCCGCCCGCCCTCCCGCTCACGGGAGGGGATGTGGCGCGCCGCCCGCGATCAATCCTTCTTGTCGTCCTTTTCGTCCTTATCGACCGGCAGTGACGGCACCGCGGCGCGCGCGGTTGCGGTCGGTGCCGCAGGCGGACGGCAGCCCTTCGACTGGCCGAGGCCCTTCAGATAGGCGCGGCGGATGGTGCCGCCGTACAGCGCTGCGGTGACCCGCTTCTCCTGCTTGTCGGCACCGGTGATCATCCGCACCAGCCCGAAGCCGGGGATCAGCGCGCCGACGATCGCGCGGCTGCCGGCTGCCGCGATCGCGCCGCCATTGCCCCCTTTGGCCGCGGGCGCATCGGCGTCGGTGCCGAGCACCGCGTTGAGATCGGCGATGCTCGCGCGAATCTGCGCGCAGTTCCTGGTCCCCTGCGACGAATAGGGGGCGGAGGCGGCGAGCAGCAGCACGTCCGGGATCTTCTTTTCGTTGATCCGCAGGTCGCGCAGCGGCGCCTGCGCGCCGTCGCCGACGCTCTGCTTCTGCTGCTGCGCGACCGCCGGGGCCGCAATCAGCATCCCGGCCAGCCCGGCCGCCAGAATCGTCCGCATGTCGTATCTCCCAGATATTTTGCAAAGCTGTCGGGAAAAGTCGCAGGGGCACAACATTGTTCCACCGAAACGATGTCGATGATTGACTTTCGGTCACCTGCCGCTAGGGCCGTCGACGGGCCACGCGGTCCCAACGCCGCGCGTGCTCTCTGTGAGGAGAGTCTACATGACTGATTTGACTGCCGCCGACGCCACCCTTGCGCCTGCGAAGCCCGCCATCAAACCGGCGCGTCCCTATTTTTCTTCCGGCCCCTGCGCCAAGCCCCCGGGCTGGTCGCCCGAGAAGCTCGCCGTCGAGTCGCTCGGCCGCTCGCACCGCTCGAAGCTGGGCAAGACCCGTCTCCAATATTCGATCGACCTGATGCGCGAGCTGCTCCGCCTGCCGGACACGCACCGTATCGGCATCGTGCCGGGCTCGGATACCGGCGCCTTCGAAATGGCGATGTGGACGATGCTGGGCGCCCGCCCCGTCACCACGCTCGCTTGGGAAAGCTTCGGTGAAGGTTGGGTCACCGATGCGGTCAAGCAGCTCAAGCTCGATCCGACCGTGCTGCGCGCCGACTATGGCCAGCTGCCGGACCTCAACGCGGTCGACTGGTCGAACGACGTGCTGTTCACCTGGAACGGCACCACCTCGGGCGTGCGTGTGCCGAACGGCGACTGGATCGCCGACGATCGCGAGGGCCTGAGCTTCGCCGACGCGACCTCGGCGGTGTTCGCCTATGACCTGCCCTGGGACAAGATCGACGTCGCCACCTTCTCCTGGCAGAAGGTGCTGGGCGGCGAGGGCGCCCACGGCGTGCTGATCCTGGGTCCGCGCGCGGTCGAGCGGCTCGAAACCTACACGCCGGCCTGGCCGCTGCCCAAGGTGTTCCGCCTGGTCTCCAAAGGCAAGCTCGTCGAGGGCGTGTTCAAGGGCGAGACGATCAACACGCCGTCGATGCTCGCCGTGGAAGACGCGATCTTCGCGCTCGAATGGGGCAAGGGCCTGGGCGGCGCCGAGGGGCTGATCGCCCGTTCGGACGCCAATGCGGCGGCGCTCGACAAGATCGTCGCCGAGCGGGACTGGCTCGGTCACCTCGCCGAGGATGCCGCGATCCGTTCGCGTACCAGCGTGTGCCTCACCGTCGAGGGCGCCGATGCCGACTTCATCAAGAAGTTCGCCGGCCTGCTCGAAAAGGAAGGCGCGGCCTATGACGTCGCCGGCTATCGCGATGCCCCGGCGGGCCTGCGCATCTGGTGCGGCGCCACCGTCGACACCGCCGATATCGAGGCGCTCGGCCCCTGGCTCGACTGGGCCTACGCCACCGCCAAGGCGGGCTGATCTCGGTGCTCCTGCGAAAGCAGGAGCCCAGGCCCACACGCGATTCCCTCAGAAACTCTGGGCTCCTGCTTTCGCCGGAGCACCGACGTGCACAGGAGCATATTCATGCCCAAGGTACTGATTTCCGACAAGATGGACCCCAAGGCCGCGCAGATCTTCCGCGAGCGCGGCGTCGAAGTGGACGAGATCACCGGCAAGACGCCGGACGAACTCAAGGCGATCATTGGCAACTATGACGGCCTCGCCATCCGCAGCTCGACCAAGGTCACCAAGGACATTCTCGAGCACGCCACCAACCTGAAGGTAATCGGTCGCGCCGGCATCGGCGTCGACAATGTCGATATCCCCGCCGCCTCGGCCAAGGGCGTGGTGGTGATGAACACCCCGTTCGGCAACTCGATCACCACCGCCGAGCACGCGATCGCGCTGATGTTCGCGCTCGCCCGCCAGCTGCCCGAGGCCGATGTCTCGACCCAGGCCGGCAAGTGGGAGAAGAACCGCTTCATGGGCGTCGAGCTGACCGGCAAGACGCTGGGCCTGATCGGCGCGGGCAATATCGGCTCGATCGTCGCGGACCGCGCCATTGGCCTTCGCATGCGCGTGATCGCCTATGATCCGTTCCTCACGCCCGAGCGCGCGCTGGAAATGGGCGTCGAGAAGATGACGCTCGACGACCTGCTGCTGCGCGCCGACTTCATCACGCTGCACACCCCGCTGACCGACCAGACCCGCAACATCCTCAGCCGCGAGAATCTCGCCAAGACCAAGAAGGGCGTGCGGATCATCAACTGCGCGCGCGGCGGGCTGATCGACGAGGCCGCGCTGAAGGACGGGCTCGATTCGGGCCATATCAGCGGCGCAGCGCTCGACGTGTTCGTGCAGGAGCCGGCCAAGGAACACCCGCTGTTCGGCACGCCCAACTTCGTCGCGACGCCGCACCTCGGCGCGTCGACCACCGAAGCGCAGGTCAATGTCGCGATCCAGGTCGCCGAGCAGCTCGCCGACTATCTGGTCACCGGCGGGGTCACCAACGCGCTCAACGTGCCGAGCCTCTCGGCCGAAGAAGCGCCGCGGCTGAAGCCGTACATGGCGCTGGCCGAGAAGTTGGGCGGCCTGGTCGGCCAGCTCGCGCATGGCGAGCTCACCAGCATCGCGATCGAAGTCGAGGGCGCGGCGGCCGAGCTCAACCAGAAGCCGATCACCAGCGCGGTGCTCGCGGGGCTGATGCGCGTCCATTCGGACACGGTGAACATGGTCAATGCGCCGTTCCTCGCCAAGGAGCGCGGGCTCGACGTGCGCGAAGTGCGCCATGACCGCGAAGGCGACTATCACACGCTGGTGCGCGTGACCGTCGGCACCCAGGCGGGCGACCGTTCGGTGGCCGGCACGCTGTTCGGCAACGCCGCGCCGCGGCTGGTCGAGCTGTTCGGCATCAAGGTCGAGGCCGATCTCGCCGG
The DNA here is from genome assembly GCF_003950455.1 of Sphingomonas sp. ABOLE. Classification (NCBI taxonomy): domain Bacteria; kingdom Pseudomonadati; phylum Pseudomonadota; class Alphaproteobacteria; order Sphingomonadales; family Sphingomonadaceae; genus Sphingomonas; species Sphingomonas sp. ABOLE. The sequence goes on along the minus strand of NZ_QQWY01000002.1, from coordinate 16,020 downwards.
GCACATGCTCTACATCGTCAACGAGGACGCGCCGGGCTTTATCGGACGCCTCGGCACCACGCTGGGCGAGGCGGGCGTCAACATCGGCACCTTCCATCTCGGCCGTCGTTCGGCCGGCGGCGAGGCGATCCTGCTGCTCTCGGTCGATGAAGCGGTGGACGACGCGCTGCTCGGCAAGGTCCGCGCGCTCCCAGGCGTGAAGACCGCCATGGCGCTCGGCTTTTAAGCTGTTACTCTAAAGCCCTCTCCCCTCCGGGGAGAGGGTTGAGAGAGGGGCGGTGCGGATATGCCGAGGACCGACGAGCAACTACTCGCACGCGCCAAGCAGATGCGCGCCAACCTCACCCCTACCGAAACCGCGATGTGGTCCATCCTCCGCGCCAAGCGCTTTGAACACGTCAAATTCGCTCGCCAAGTCGTGATCGCACCCTATATCGCCGATTTCGTCGCGCGTTCGCGCAAGCTGGTCGTCGAGATCGACGGCGATACGCATGCGCTCTGGAAGCTAAGGATGCGCGCCGCACGGCGTGGTTGGAACATCAGGGGTATCGGGTGATTCGGTTCACGAACTACGAGGTCGGGAGTAATTTGGGCGGCGTGGCGCAAATGATTGCGCTTACGCTCGCGGACATGCCCCTCTCCCAACCCTCTCCCCAGAGGGGAGAGGGCTTTTGACTGGTCTCCTCCCCGAAGGGTTTCACGATCGACTGCCGCCTGCCGCCGATGCGGCGGCCCGGCTCGAGACGCGCGTGCTGGGGCTCGCGCGGCTCTATGGCTATGAACAGGTGGATCCGCCGCTCGCCGAGTTTGCCGACGAGCTGGCGACGCGGCTGAAGACCGGCGCGGTGCACAATGCGGTGCGCTTCGTCGATCCGGTGTCGCAGCGCAGCCTCGCCATTCGCCCCGATCTGACCGCGCAGGTCGGCCGCATCGCCGCGACCCGCATGGGGCATCATCCGCGCCCGGTGCGGCTCTGCTACGCGGGGCAGGTGCTCAAGCTCAAGGCGCCTGCGCTCGATCCGCGCCGGGCGATGCGTCAGATTGGCTGCGAGCTGATCGGGCGCGACAGCGTGGGCGCCGCGATGGAGATCGTCCGCGTCGCGATCGAGGCGCTGCAATCGGCGGGCGTCGAGGGGCTGGCGATCGATTTCACCTTGCCCGATCTGGTCGACATGCTGGCCGGCGCTACGCTGCCCCCGGAGAAGCTCACGGCGCTGCGCGAACGGTTGGATGCCAAGGATGCGGGCGGCGTCGCTGCGATCGATCCGAAATATCTGCCGCTGATCGAAGCGGCCGGCCCGTTCGATGGCGCGATGGCGAAGCTGCGCGCGACCGATGCCGGCACCGCGCTGGCGAGCCGGATCGACGGCCTCGCGGCCATCGCGGCGAGCATTCCCGAGGGCGTCGCGCTGACGCTCGATCCTACCGAGCGGCACGGCTTCGAATACCAGACCTGGCTCGGCTTCTCGATCTTCGCCCGCGGGGTGCGCGGTGAGATCGGCCGCGGCGGCACCTATACGGTGGTGCATGACGGCGGCCGCGAAGAGCCCGCGGTCGGCTTCTCGCTCTATGCGGATTCGATCCTTGATGCCGGTATCGGCTGCGACGCGCGCCGCCGGCTGTTCCTGCCGTTCGGCACCGATGCGGCGATCGGCGCCGCGCTGCGAGTCGAGGGCTGGGTGACGGTCACGGCACTGGATGCGGAGGATACGCCCGAGGCGCAGCTGTGCAGCCACGAGCTGCGCGGCGGGGTGCCGACCGCGCTCTAGGCCATCGCCGTCGCCCCCGCGAAGGGGCGACGGCATGCGCCTCATTCCATCTGGTCGATCAGCGCCTGGATCGGCGCGAAGGCGAACGCCACCGAGCTGTCCGCCACCCCGTAGGGGATGAACAGGCTGTCGCCGTGGCGGATCGCGCCGCAGGTATAGACGACGTTGGGCACATAGCCCTCGCGGTCCTGGTCGGCGGCCGCGAGCAGCGGCGCGCGCGAGCGGGCGAGCACCTTCGAGGGATCGTCCTTGTCGAGCAGCGCCGCGCCGATCGAATATTTGCGCATCGCGCCGACGCCGTGGGTGAGCACCAGCCAGCCCTGATCGGTCTCGATCGGCGGGCCGCAATTGCCCATCTGTACCAGCTCCCAGGGGAAGCGCGGCTTGATGATCAGATCGCCGCCTTCCCAATGGGTGATGTCGTCCGAGCTATGCAGGAAGATGTTCTCGCCGTCCTGGCGCCCCAGCATCATGTATTTGCCGCCCACCTTGCGCGGGAACAGCGCCATACCCTTGTTGCGCGCGGCGCTGCCGGTCATCGGCACCAGGTCCAGCCCGCGCCAGTCGCGGGTGCGCAGCAGTTCGGACTGGATCACCGAGCCGTTATAGGCGGTGTAGGTGCCGATCCATTCGGGCGTGCCGTCGTCATGGGTGAAGTGGCAGATTCGCAGATCCTCCAGCCCGTTCGACTGGGCGCGGGTGATCGGGAAGATCACCGTGCCCGACAGGGTCGAATCGCGGTGGCGGTAGATGCGGACCGGGCCTTCCATCGCCCGCTCGTCGGGCTCGCGCGCATCGGCCGCGGTGGCGAAAGGCGGCTCGGGGGCCAGCACCAGCTCGTTGCCGTCGGTGATGATGCCCTCGCGGAAGGCGACCGAGGAGATATGGCCTTCGCCCACCGCACGCAGCGACATCAGGATGCGCATGCTGCCCGGTGGCATGCCGCTCTGGTCGTAGTGCGGGACCGCGCTGGGGTTCATCAGCGCGGCGGCGGCATAGCTGTATTCGTGGCAGAAATAGGCGCCGAGCAGCTGGCGCTTCTCGTCGCCGATCGCCGCGCCGTCGAGCCCGAGCATCGCCTCGATCTCGTCATAGCGCGTCATGAACACGCGTCGCGTCTGCCAGTGGCGGGCCTCGAAGTCCTTGAGGACCAGTTCGAGTTCGGCGCGCGCCTGGCCCGGCGAAAGCGCCAGTACCTCGCTGACGATCCGTTCGGTCCGGCTGGGCGCGCCGCCATTGGTCGACGCCCAGGCGATGTGGAACGGGCGCACGACGACGCGCGACGGATCGGCGCGAAGCCGCAAGGGATGGTGAAACAGTTCCGGCATTGGCAACCCCCGGGGAACGCGCTCGTTACGGCGCCGTCCCCCGGTATCGCTTCAGGCGACGGCGAGTTCCGGTCCTGCCACGCTTTTATTGCGCTTTGAAAGAGCCGAGATCGCGCAATTCGCCAGTTGGAGTGCGAGAATCGACTCGGCACCTTGATTACGGTTAAGTCCGGTGGGCATCAGCCCGTCGAAGCAGCCGCCATCGGCCACGCTGGCGAGCGGCGTGTCGAGATCGTTGGCACCCAGATACCAGCGATAGGCCCGCATCGCCTCTTCCGCCCAGCGCCCTTCGCCGGTTGCCTCATGCGCGGCCAGGCAGGCATCGATCGTCGCCTGGGCTTCCAGCGGCTGCTGGTCGAAAGGCAGCGGCTCGGCATATTCGCGGCCGAAGCTCTCGGTGCCGACGGCGCGGAAACGGCCCTCGGGCGAGGTCTGGCGCTCGGCGATCCAGGCGAGCGTTTCCAGCCCGGTATCGAGGAAGTCCTGGCGGCCGAGTACCTTGCCGGCGCGCAGCAGCGCCTCGGGCAGGCGGGCATTGTCGTACGCCAGCACGATCTCGAACCAGCTCCATGCCGGGCGGCGGGTGCGCTCGAGCAGCGCGACCAGCTCATCGCCGAAGCGGGTGAGGATCTCGCGCGACAAGGCGTGGCCCGGATGCGCCTCCGCCATCGCCGCGGCGCCGAGCATGGCAAAGGCGTGCGCGCGGGGGCTGCCGAGGTCGAAGGCGATCGACGCGGTCTCGTCGAACAGCACCGACGCCCAGTCGCGGTGCTTCTGCGCGCGGGCGTCGCGGGCGGTGACGCCCAGCGCCCAGATCGCGCGGCCGTTCGAATCTTCCGAGCCTTCGTCCTCGCACCAGGTGCGGTCGAAGTTCATAAAGTTACGAAACTTGCGCTTGTCGGGATTCCAGGCGTGCTGGACGAAGCCGCCATAAATGGCGGTCCAGCGATCGCGCACGGTCTCGTCGACGTCGTCGATCTTGCTCATCAGGATCAGAGCGCGGGCATTGTCGTCGATGCAATAGCCGTGGCGGCGATCGGGCACCGAATAGATCGAGTGCTGGAGCATGCCGGTGGCGTCGCTCATCCGCTCGACCGCGGTCAGTACCGGCGAGAGCGTCGGCAGCTCGTTCGCCGCGGTGCGGATGCGGTGCGGCTTCTCGTCGAGAATCGCGTCGAACGCATCGATCGCGCGCTCGGCGAGACGGGTCCAGAGCATCGTGCGGCCGCGATCATAGGCGCGCCTGGCCAGCGCCAGTCGCGCCTCCTTGTCGCCCAGCAGCCGGTTGATCTCGCGCGAGAAGGCCGCGCTGTCGCCGAAATCGACGAGCACGCCGTGATCCTGGTCGAGGATCTCGGTCGCGTGGACGTACGGCGTGGAGACCACCGGCTTGCCCATGCTCACCGCATAGGAGAGCGTGCCCGAGGTGATCTGCGCCGGGTTCGGATAGGGGGTCGCATAGATGTCGGCCGCCTGAAGATAGTCGAGCAGGTCGCTCTGCTCGACGAAGCGATTGACGAAGGCGACATTGTCCTGGAGGCCGAGTGCGACGATCTGCGCCTTCAGCCGGTCGCGATAGGCCTCGCCCTCGTGCGCGACGAGATGCGGGTGTGTCGCGCCCAGGATCACGTACAGCGCATTAGGGTGGGCGGCGGCGACCGCCGGCATCGCCTCGATCATCGTCTCGATGCCCTTGCTCGGGGCGAGCAGGCCGAAGGTGAGGATGACGTCGCGGCCTTCCCAGCCATATTGCGGCTTGAACGCGGCGGTATCGGCAAAGGCGCGATCGGGCACGCCGTGCGGGATGACCTCGATCTTGCCGTCCTCGACGCCGTGGACGCGCTTGAGGATCTCGCGGCCCTTCTCGGCCATCACGATCAGCGTCGAGGCGCGGCGGATCAGCGCCTCCATCACCCGGCGCTCGTCGGCGCTCGGGCGCTCGAGCACGGTATGGAGCGTGACGATCACCGGCACCGAGACGCGATCGGTCAGCGCGAGCAGCAGCTCGCCCGCCGCGCCGCCGAAGATGCCATATTCGTGCTGGATCCACAGCGCCTCGGCGCCGCTCGCCTCGATCTTGCGGGCGGTTTCCAGATAGGCGCTGCGATCGTTCTGCGCGATCGAACCCGTCACCTGCGGCGGATAGGCGTAATGCCCGGGCAGGTCGTCCATCGCATAGACGTCGACCTGAATCCCCGGATAGCGCTCTGCCAGTGCCGTGAAGGTGTCGGTAGTAAAGGTGGCGATGCCGCACTTTCGCGGCAGGAAGTTGCCGATCAGGGCAAGATGCCGGATCCTGGGACCCATAGGAGACCGTGCCATGGCGGACCTTTCGCTACTGCATGATGGACTCGGCCCAAATTTGGGCCTTATGTCCTGCTAAACTCCCGTTTTTCGAATAAGTTGCAGTTCTGCTGCAACGCACAACCCTATACCTGATGAACCGTGCCGTAAACCTGCCGTTCAGCCGCGGCCACGGTATCCGGGAACCCCCTGATCGGGGATCCAGACGTCCTCGGGCGGCTTGCCCGACTGCCAGAACACGTCGATCGGAATACCACCGCGCGGGTACCAATAGCCACCGATTCGCAGCCAGAGCGGCTGCATCTCGCGGAACAGCCGCTCGCCGATGCCGACGGTGCAATCCTCGTGGAAGGCGCCGTGGTTGCGGAAGCTGCCGAGGAACAGCTTGAGCGATTTGGATTCAACGATCTTCTCGCCCGGCACATAGTCGATCACGAGGTGTGCGAAATCGGGCGCGCCGGTGATCGGGCACAGCGAGGTGAATTCGGGTGCCGCAAAGCGCACCAGATAGCGCGTGCCCGCGCGCGGATTGGGTACATAATCGAGTTCCGCTTCCTCCGGGGTGGCGGGCAGGGCGGATTGCTTACCGAGATGCTTGGCGTCCATGGCCGCCATGTAGGCGTTTGCCGTGCGGTTTCCATAGGGCTAGGACCTACCCGCATGGACGGATTGATCACCACCGAAGCGCTGGCCGGCATGCTCGGCGCCCCCGACCTGCTGGTCCTCGACGCGACCTATACCTCCACCATTCCCGGCGCGGCGAAGCAGGATCCGCGCGCGGAGTTCGAGGCGGGGCATATCCCCGGCGCGCGGCTGCTCGATCTCGACACGCTGGTCGATGCCGAGAACCCGCTGCCCTCGATGCTGCCCAGGCGCAGCGTGTTCGAGGACCGCATGGCGCAGCTGGGGGTGATGGGGACCACGCGCATCGTCCTCTATGACAACAGCCCGCACCATACCGCCTGTCGCGCCTGGTGGGTGCTGCGGATGTTCGGCGTGCATGCCGAGATCCTAGACGGGAATATGGGCCATTGGCGCGCCGAGGGGCGGCCGGTGGAAACCGGGCCGCACGCGACCGCGTCGTCCAGCTTCACCGCCGGCGCACCCGTCGCGCAGATTCGTACGCTGGACGACATGCGTATGACGACCGAGCAGATCGTCGATGCCCGTTCCGCCGCGCGCTTCACCGGTGCCGAGCCCGATGCGCGTCCCGAATGCGCCGCGGGCCATATCCCGGGATCGAAGAACATCCCTTCGGGCCGCTTCTTCCAGCCGGACGGGCATTGGCTGCGCCCGGATGCGCTCCGTGTGCTGTTCGACGAGGCGGGAGTCGATCTCACCAAGCCGCTGGTCGCCACCTGCGGATCGGGTATCACCGCCGCGATCATCGTCTTCGCTGCGCACCTGCTCGGGCATGAGATCGCGCTTTACGACGGCAGCTGGACCGAATGGGGCGCGCAGCCCGACACCGCGAAGGCGCTCGGCGCATGAGCGGCGAGGACAAGCAGAACGATCGGGACGCGACCAAGGTCGTTCATGCCGGCCGCCGGCCCGAATGGACGCAGGGCATCGTCAACCCGCCGGTGTGGCGCGCTTCCACGATCCTCTACGACGATATCGCCGAGATGCGCGAACGCGGCAGCGCCGACACGCACCACAAGCTCTATTATGGCCGCCGCGGCACGCCGACCCAGTGGTCGCTTGCGGACGCACTGACCGAGCTGGAGCCCGGCGCGCAGGCGACGCTTCTCTATCCCTCGGGCGTGTCGGCGATCACCACCGCGCTGCTGGCGGTGCTGTCGCCCGGCGACGAGGTGCTGCTGCCCGACAGCAGCTACGAGCCGACGCGGGCGTTCGGCAATGGCATGCTCAAGCGGCTGGGGATCACCGCCACCTATTACGACCCGCTGATCGGCGCGGGCACCGCCGCGCTGTGCAGCGCGCGGACCAAGGCGATCCTGATGGAGAGCCCCGGCAGCCTCAGCTTCGAAGTGCAGGACGTGCCGGCGATCGTCGCGGTCGCCAAGGCGCGCGGGATCGTGACATTGCTCGACAATACCTGGGCGGGGCCGCTCTACTTCCCGGCGATCGAGAAGGGCATCGACTATACGATCCTGTCCTGCTCCAAATATGTCGTCGGCCATTCGGACGTGATGCTGGGCTCGGTCACCGCCGCGCCGGGACACTATGAGAAGCTGCGCGCGACCACCTACCAGCTCGGCCTCTGCGCCAGCCCCGACGATGCCTATCTCGGATCGCGCGGGCTGCGGACGATGGACGTCCGGCTGCGCCAGTCGGGCGCGAGCGGGCTCAGGATCGCCGCGTGGCTGAAGACCCGGCCCGAAGTGGCGCGGGTGCTCCACCCGGCGCTGCCGGACTGCCCGGGGCACGACGTGTTCGTGCGCGATTTCCGTGGGAGCGCCGGTCTGTTCTCCTTCGTGCTGAACGGCGGCAACGATGGCGCGCGCACCGCGCTGATCGACGGGCTCCGCCATTTCGGCATCGGCTTCAGCTGGGGCGGCTATGAAAGCCTCGCCATCCCCGCCGATCCGCAGCGCATCCGCACCGCATCGCGCTGGGAAGCCGAGGGGCCGATGATCCGGCTCTATGTCGGGCTGGAGGATACCGACGACCTGATCGCCGATCTCGAGGCAGGGCTCGCCCGCTTCGCCGCCGCGCGCGGATGATCCGCGACCTGCTAGACCGGTTCGCCGGCATGGGGATGCGGTTCCCGTCGCCGGCCGAGCTGGGCGAGCTGGCGGTGGCGCTGGCCCTGTCTGCGCTGGCGCTGGCGCTCGGCATCCTGATCGGCCGGCGCATCGGTGCGCAGGTCGCCGCGCTGTGGCACCGCATCGCCGGCGAGCATATCAACGGCATCCAGCCGCGGCTGTGCCGGATCACCCGCTACTTTACCGTCGCGCTGCTGCTCTCGCCGGTGGCGAACGGCTATGGCTGGCATCCCCCGGCGACCTTGCTGCTCGGCATCGCGCTCGGACTGGCGATGGCACTGGCCGTGATCGAGGTGCTGCGCGGGCTGGGCCTGCCGCGGCTCGCCACCTGGCCGATGGGGGCGGTCGCCTTCACCTCGCTGCTCAGCAAGACGATGGGCGGGCTGGGGGTGATCGAGGCGCTGCTGGCCCGGATCGGCTTCGACATCGGCACACGGCGACTGTCGCTGTTGTCGCTGCTCACCTTCCTCGTCACCGTGACGATCATCTATGCGCTGGTGCGGATCGCCAACCGGCTGCTCGCGCAGTGGATCGGGCGGGCCAAGGGGCTCGACCCCACCCAGCAGCTGCTCGGGCAGAAGCTGGCGAGCATCGCCATCGTCACCGCCGCCTTCTTCGTCGGCATCGACCTGCTCGGCATCGACCTGACGACCTTCGCGGTGTTCTCGGGGGCGTTCGGCCTGGCGATCGGCTTCGGCATGCAGAAGACGGTCGGCAACCTGATCGCCGGGATCATCCTGCTGATGGACCGATCGATCAAGCCGGGCGACGTGATCGTGGTGGGGGACAGTTTCGGCTGGGTGAACAAGATCGGCGTGCGCGCGGTCTCGGTGATCACGCGGGACGGCAAGGAGCATCTGATTCCGAACGAGAATCTGATGACCCAGGAAGTCGAGAACTGGTCCTATACCGATCGCAACGTGCGCGTGCGGATCGCGGTGACGGTCGCCTATGGCTGCGATCTCGACCTTGCACAGGACCTGATGCTGCGCGCCGCGACCGAAAGCCCGCGCGTGCTCGACACGCCGCCGCCCAATGTCTGGCTGACCGCGCTGGGCGAAAATGGCGCGGCGCACGACATTCTGGTCTGGATCAGCGATCCCGAGAGCGGAGTCGGCAATGTGAAGAGCGACGTGCTCAACCGGCTGTGGAAGCTGTTCGGCGAGCATGGCATCACCGTGCCGGCACCGCGTCGCGACGTGCTGTTGCGCGGCGGCCCGGAACCGGACCGCCGCTGAGGCTTCAGCGCTTCGGGCAGGCCGCCGTCACGCTGTTGCAGATCACCGTGCTCTTGCCGAGCGACACCGCCCAGTTCAGCCCGCGCGGATCGGGCGCGCCTTCGTAATAGTCGGTGCTGATCAGCTGCGCGCCCGAGGCAATCGCGGTGTCGAGGCGGCGGCGGTCATGGGTGCGTGCCTCCAGCGTCTCGGCATCGGCGCGGGTGCGGACCATGAAGCCGGCCTTCACGCGGCGGGTGATCGTCGCGGTGTCGGCGGTGGGGCTCTGGGTGTTGAAGAAGGCGGCTTCGGGCGCGTCCTCGGGGTACCAGCCGAACATCATCCGGCCCTTCAGGCTGGCATGGCCGGTGCGGTAGCGTTCCTCGTTCGCGTCCGAGGTATCGAGCACGAACAGGAACTTGCCGCGCGACGCGCCGATGGTAGGCCAGCGATGCGCGGTCACCGCGTCGCGCAGCGTGGGGAGGGTGCCGCGGACGTCGTCCGGCGCGATCACCCGCTCGCGGCCGATCGTCGCGGCGATGTCGGCATCGAGCGCATCGAGCGTGGCGGCGTCGAAGCCGATATCGGTGGTGCGTACGCCGGGGATCGGGCGCACGTCGCTGGCATTGACCAGGATCATCACCGGCAGATGGCCCGGATGGGCATCCGACCAGCGACGGAACAGCGCCATGCAGCCGCGGAAGGTGCGGCAATGCGTCTGCCAGTCGATACCGGGGATGTGGATCGTCTTGGCGCCGGGCGCGGCCATCTCGGCCTTTATCTCCTCGGTGCCGTTCGCATAGGGCGCGGCATAGGCGCCGCCCTGGGGATCGGGGGCGACGTCGATCTCGAGCTGGCGCAGGCCGAGCGCGAGCTGGCTCTCCAGCGGCGGGTGGCCATAGGCGAGGCCTTCCCAGCTGCTCGGCAGCAGCGTGCGGAGGCGCGCTTCCACCTCGGGCAGCGGATAGGGGCGGTAGCTGTTGTGCGAGCCGAGCATGCGGACCTGGTCGAGCCGCAGCGAATCGAGGCTCGTGTCGGCGTCCGGCGGCGTCGTCCCGCCCGGTGCCATCGCCATCAGCAGCGCCGCCGCGGCGACCATCATCCCTTTGCGCATCCCGTCATTTCCTTTTGCGAAGCGAACCCAAGGCGGTGCCATTGGCGGGCTTTCGTTCCGGATCGATGACAGTGGCGCGCACAAAAACGGCGGCGGTCCGCTGGGGACCGCCGCCGCCGGAGGGAGCTATCCGCTTAGTTGCCGGTCGGGCTGGCCGGTGCACTCGCCTGGGCCGACTGGCCGCTGGTCTGCGCCTGGGCTGCCGCCGCCTGGATGCGCTGGTTAAGTGCGGTATCCGAGGCCATCGCCTGGCTGATCTCGTTGAAGCGCTGCGGCTGCAGGCCCGACGCGGTGATCGCGGCGACGAACTTGGGGTTCTTTTCTGCCGCCGGGATGCTGGCGTCCGCGTTGATCTTGTTCACCGCGAGCGCCGCCTTGGCATACTGCTGGACCTCGGTGTCGGTAAAGGTCGACGCGCCGGCGGTTGCCGTCGCGGCGGTGCCTGCACCCGCGGTGCCCTGGTCGGGCGTGGCCGGCGTGGTCTGTGCCGGGGCGGCGTCGGCCGGGGTCGTCTGGCCGGGGGTCGTCTGGGCCGGGGCCGTGGTCTGGGCGAAGGCGGTCGACGCGATCAGCGTACCGGCGACCGCCAGGCTCGAAAACATCATCTTCATCCTCAACTCCTCGCAATCGTGAAACTCTTTTGCACCCCTGTAACGTAACAGTGGGGCTTGGGTTTTCCGCTGCACACCCGATTCACGATGGGCTGTGGCCATGGCGGGATGGCACGACCCATGCAGGGACGGTCGCGCGCGGAATCACACCGCTGGAAAAGCCGGGGATTTTCGCCTATATGCGGCGGATGCAGACAGTGTCGGCCGCTCCCATGCCCATCCCCGGGCACATCGATCCCGTGCCCGTGCCGCGTGCCCCCGCCGCGCGCGAGGACGGGCGTACCGACCTGATCGGTCTCTCCCGCGACGGTATCCGCGAGGCGCTGGCCGCCGCGGGTCTGGAGCCCAAGCAGGCCAAGCTGCGCGCCAAGCAGCTGTGGCACTGGATCTACAATCGCGGCGCCACCGACTTCTCGGCGATGACCGACATCGCCAAGGCCCAGCACCCGTGGCTGGCCGAACGCTTCGTGATCGGCCGCCCGGAGGTGGTCGAAGCGCAGGTCTCGAACGACGGCACCCGCAAGTGGCTGCTCCGCTCGCCCGACGGGCAGGATTACGAGATGGTGTTCATCCCCGATGCCGATCGGGGCACGCTGTGCGTCTCGAGCCAGGTGGGCTGCACGCTCAACTGCCGCTTCTGCCACACCGGCACGATGCGGCTGGTGCGCAACCTCACCGCCGGCGAGATTGTCGGCCAGGTGATGCTCGCGCGCGATTCGCTCGGCGAATGGCCGAGCCAGCCCGAGGGGCGCCTGCTCACCAACATCGTGATGATGGGCATGGGCGAGCCGCTGTACAATTTCGACGAAGTGAAGGCCGGCCTGCAGATCGTGATGGACGGCGACGGCCTCGCGCTGTCCAAGCGCCGCATCACCCTGTCGACCTCGGGCGTGGTGCCGATCATGGCGCGCGCCGGCGAGGAGATCGGCGTGAACCTGGCGGTGTCGCTCCACGCGGTCACCAAGGAGGTGCGCGACGAGATCGTGCCGCTCAACAAGAAATACGGCATCGAGGAGCTGCTCCAGGCCTGTGCCGATTATCCGGGCGCCAACAATGCCCGCCGCATCACGTTCGAATATGTGATGCTCAAGGACAAGAACGACAGCGACGCCGATGCGCACGAGCTCGTCCGCCTGCTGCGCAAGTACAAGCTGCCCGCCAAGGTGAACCTGATCCCGTTCAACCCCTGGCCCGGCGCGCCCTACGAATGCTCGACCCCCGAGCGGATCCGGTCCTTCTCGAACATCGTGTTCGAGGGCGGTATCTCGGCGCCGGTGCGCACCCCGCGCGGGCGTGACATCGATGCGGCGTGCGGCCAGCTCAAGACCGCGTCGGAGAAGAAGAGCCGGGCGCAGCTCGATCGCGAGGCCGAAGAGAAGTTCGCCGCACTCGGTTGAGCCCTGCCTACTTCTGCGCGTAGGATGCGGCCATGCCGCTGCTGCTGCTCGCCCTGGCGCTTGCCGCCCCCGCCGACCCTTGCGCCGACGCGAAGACGACGGTGGAGATGAACCTGTGCCTCGCGCGCGCCAGCAACGCCGCCGAGGTGGAGATGAACCGCTACCTGGTCGCCGCCCGCAAGCGCGCCGCGACCGATGGGGTGACCGTGGTCAAGGCGTTCGACGAGGCGCAGGGCCGCTGGATCGCCTGGCGCAAGGGCGAGTGCGACGCGGTCTATGCGCATTGGCAGGGCGGCACGATCCGGGGTGCCGCGCTGCTCACCTGCCGGATCGCGCTGACCGAGGCGCGCATCCACCAGCTGTGGAAGACCTGGCTGACCTACCCGGATTCGACTCCACCGATCCTGCCCGAGCCGGGGGTCAACGCGGACGGAACATCCTGAACAGCGCGTCCTCGCCGATCTCGAAATAATCGGCCGGGCCGCCGCCGCGCAGGATCGGGCGGGCGCGGGCGGTCTGGTAGACGCCGTCCTCCAGCATCGCGCGATCGATATGGATGCCGGTCGCCTCGCCCAGCACCAGCCAGGTGTCGACTTCCGCGCCTTCCTTGGTCTCCAGCCGGATCAGCTGGGTGAGCCGGCATTCGAACTGCGCCGGGCTGCCCGCGACGCGATCGGGGCGCACGGTGCGCGAAGGGAGGGTGTCGATGCCGGCAAGGGTGAACTCGTCCACCTCGGCGTCGACCATTGCCGCGCTGGCATTCATCACTTCCGCCAGCGGCCGCGTCGCGAGGTTCCAGACGAACTCCCTGGTCTCGGCGATATTGGCGACGCTGTCCTTCCACCCGGTCGAGGCGAAGCCGAGGATCGGCGGGCGATAGTTGAACAGGTTGAAGAAGCTGTAGGGCGCGAGGTTGCGCACGCCGCCGGTCGACATGGTGCTGACCCAGCCGATCGGGCGCGGGCCAACGATGGCGTTGAGCGGATCATGCGGAAGGCCGTGGCCCGAGGCGGGTTCGTAGAAGTGGAAGTCGGTCGGCAATGCACGCTCCGGATTTTTGTGGCGGCGGTGAAACCGATTCCGCCTGCCGTCCGAATCTCCTACACTCGCCCCGTACAGCGAAGGAAGTGCAGATGCCCGAAGGTCTACCGGACAGGCCCCGCCTGATCTACCGCCACCGGCTGATCACCCGGCTATGGCACTGGATCAACGCGATCGCGCTGCTGATCATGGTCGGCAGCGGGCTGATGATCTTCAACGCGCATCCCCGGCTCTATTGGGGGCAATATGGCGCGAATTTCGACCATGCCTGGCTGGAGCTGCCGCGCTTCCCCGGCTGGGTGACGATTCCGTCCTATTACAGCCTTGCCGGCGCGCGGCACTGGCACTTCTTTTTCGCGCTGGTGCTGGCTTTCGGGCTGCTGGTCTATCTGCTGTGGAGCCTGGCGAACGGCCATATCCTGCGCGACCTGCGGATCCGGGTGCGGGAGCTGGCGCCCGGCCATCTGTGGAAGGATTTCAAGGACCATCTCGCCTTGCGCTTCCACGATCCAAGGGATCCGCGCGCCTACAATATCTTCCAGAAGCTCGCTTATGTCGGCACGCTGTTCGTGCTGCTGCCGGCGGTGATCTTCTCGGGCCTCGCGCTCTCGCCGGGGATGGACGCAGCCTGGCCGTGGCTGACCGCGATGTTCGGCGGGCGGCAGTCGGCGCGCTCGGTGCACTTTATCGCGATGGGAGCGATCCTCGTCTTCCTGCTGGTCCACCTGACGCTGGTGCTGCTCGCCGGCCCGATCAACGAACTGCGCGCGATGATCACCGGCTGGTGGCGCGTGCCCGCGGAGAAGCAGCCATGATCCTTGCGCGCCGCAATCTGCTGATCGGCGGTGCCGCCGGGCTGCTCGCCGGCTGTGACCGCTTCACCGACAGCCCGGTGCTGGCGAGCGCCGAGGAAGCGCATCGCTTCCTCCAGCGCGCGATCGGCCGCGGAGCGCTCGCCACCGAGTTCCGGCCGGAGCAGCGCAGCCCGATCTTCCGCGTCAACGGCACCTACAATCCCAATACGCCCGAATATAATATCTGGGCGGGTACCGGCTTCGCCGACTGGCGGCTGAAGGTGGGCGGAATGGTCGCCCGGCCGATGCAACTGACGCTCGCCCAACTCCAGCACCTGCCGCAGCGCGCGCAGATCACCCGCCACGATTGCGTCGAGGGCTGGAGCGCGATCGGCAAGTGGCAGGGGCCGCAGCTTGCGACCATCCTCAACGCCGCCGGGCTGAGCGCGCAGGCGCGCTACATCGTCTTCCACTGCGCCGACCGCTACGGCGACGGCGGCTATTATGAATCGATCGACCTGATCGACGCCTTCCACCCCCAGACGATCCTCGCCTGGGCGCTCAACGACCGGCGCCTCGATGTCGGCCACGGCGCGCCGCTGCGGCTGCGGGTGGAGCGGCAGCTCGGCTACAAGCAGGCCAAATATCTGGTGGGGATCGAGGCGGTCGCCTCGCTCGCCGGGATCGGCAAGGGCAAGGGCGGCACCTGGGAAGATTCGAGCGGCTACCAATGGTATGCGGGAATATGAACGGTAGCGGGAAACCTACGCCGAGATAGGTTGTTTGGCGCACCCCGAAACGTAATACGCGTATTCCCGACACAATCTCTGCCTAGTGGAGCGCCATGGCCCTGATTGACCGCTTCTTCGACCGCGCCGTGAAGCGCGGCGAACTCACCTTGATCCGACCCGACGGCAGCACCCGCACCTTCGGCAGCCCCGATGCGGTCCTCAAGCCCGTCACGATCCGGCTGTCCAAGGGCGCCGAGGGGCGCATCGTCCGCGATCCCGCGCTGGGCGCGGCCGAAACCTATATGGACGGCAGCCTCACTATCGAGCAGGGCGACATTCTCGACCTGCTCGACCTGGTGACGTCCAACAACGCCTGGGAAAAGAGCAACGCCGCGCTCAATCCGAGCGCGCTCAGCCTCGCCGCGGGGAAGGTGGCGCACTGGCTCGGCCGCAAGAACATGGCGCGCAAGTCCAAGCAGAACGTCGCGCATCACTATGATCTGTCGGCGCGACTCTACGACCTCTTTCTCGACGCCGACCGGCAATATAGCTGCGCCTATTATACCGATCCGGCGAACAGCCTGGAGCAGGCTCAGGCCGACAAGAAGGCGCATATCGTCGCCAAGCTGGCGATCCAGCCCGGCATGCGCGTGCTCGACATCGGCTGCGGCTGGGGCGGCATGGCGCTCTACATCCACCAGAAGACCGGCGCCGAGGTGCTGGGCATCACCCTGTCCGAAGAGCAGCTGAAGATCGCCCGGGAGCGCGCCGAGGCGGCGGGCGTCGCCGACAAGGTGAAGTTCGAGCTGATCGACTATCGCGCGCTCACCGGCCAGTTCGATCGGATCGTCTCGGTCGGCATGTTCGAGCATGTCGGCACGCCGCAATACCGCACCTTCTTCACCAAGTGCCGCGAGCTGATGACGCCCGAGGGCGTGATGCTGCTCCACACGATCGGGCGTCATCAGCTCGCGGCACTTGGTGA